>NZ_JANQDJ010000079.1:0-72180 GCF_029891685.1 Umezakia ovalisporum Ak1311
TATTGGTGTTCCTGGTAAATCGCGTATTTGGTTAATTTGTTTAGTTGCAACACCTTTAAAGCCTCGCACAATTGCACCTATTGTTTGAGAAGGCGATCGCAATAGGGAATTTGATATAGACATGGATTCTGTTGTAGGGGCGTATTGCAATACGCCCCTACAGATAATAATTATTGCGTGTAAATGATTAGGCATAACAATGAATTCATCCAATTCAACATTTGGACGCAATTCAGCAGTTTTTAACCATCCTTCAACAACTGCATGACCATATTCATTTAACTCTATTTGAGAATTAATTATATTACCGAATAGACATTCTCTATTGTGAGTACAAATTGTGACAAAATATGCACCTTCTTGGGAATAATCATATCCTTTCAAACGAATAGAACGACGATGATGTTTTTGAGGATCGTATGTCATGATTTTATCTCCTAAAAATTTCAATCCCGTAGGGGCGTATTGCCATACGCCCCTACACGAACCTCGCTCCTGTTCTTTTGTTTCTGGAATGACAACCATCAATTTTTTTAGTTGTTCTTGATTCACATTAACATTCGCACTTTTAGTAGCTCGTGAGTAATCATATCCTTTCAAACGAATAGAACGACGATGATGTTTTGAGGATCGTATGTCATAATTTTCTAGGTTGAGAATCTTTAACCCCTAGTCTAATATCTCCATTTGTAAAACATATTCTAATATATTATTCTGAGATTTGTAGGGGCGTATTGCAATACGCCCCTACACGAATTTTTCCAGTTAATAAGTCGTGCATTAGTCCTTTTTTCTGAAGTTTGAGTTTTTCGAGGTAGGTTTGTTCTGTGCGGGTACGGATATCATGGGTGTTCAGTATTTTAGCAATATAAGCACGCTCATTGAATGATGGAAATGGAATTAAAAAAGAACGGATTTGCTGATAATTTAAGCCTTCACGATTTCCACCTGCATTCAATTTTGCAATTTGAGACTGTCCTATATAGGAAGCAAGTACAAGCGATAAAAAAATAGCATCTTCTTTATTAGGATTAGGTAAGCGAATTGCACAAACGTGCTGATTAACATTAGCTAAACCTAGTCCTTCTGGAACTGGATAACAACGACCTATTGAAGCTCCTGTAATATTTAATAAAATGTCATGTTCAAATATTTCACTACGCTTCATTTTTTTATGAGTTCTATGATCGATATATACTACATCATCTAGTAATAGACCATCAAAAGTAACATTTTGACTACGTATGAATACAACACCTTCTGTTTGATAAACATCACTCCCACCTGTGGGAGTAACACCACTACCTACATAAATAGAAATATTATCGATAGTAGAAACTTCCCAATCTTTCGGAATTTTCCCCAGTGGTGAATCTTTGAACTGTTCAGGATGTGCGATCGCATCCCGCAATTCCCCATTTTCATCAAGTCCGCGAGTCAGCAAGTCGTGAAGCAGTCCAGCCTTGATTTGTTTGAGTTTGGCGATAATAGATGATGTATGTGCGATCGCTTCATCTATGGTGTCGAGTATTTCAGCTATGAGTTTTTGTTCAGATTCTGGTAAATAAATAACAGGTGAATTTGCCAGTTCAGTCTTGCCAATTGCTTCAAAAGTCGAACCTTGTGCAACTTTTCTAAGCTCACTAGCCCAATAATTCAATAAATGCCAGCCAAACTTGGGTAATGTGCCTTTTTTAAATCGAATAGCAGCAAGTCCCCGACCAATACAATAAACACGATCAGCTTTGTTTAGTGTGCCAACTGGCGCTCTAACACTAATCAGAACATCATTGATTTCGCATAATTTTTTGGGTTTTGTGCAGTAAAAGCTATGCTGTGGGGTTGCTGCTCCAAATTCAGCAGAACCTTGGAGAAAGGGAATACCATGTCCTGTATCAGTCACAAATAAAGAATCTGGAGATTGTCCCATTTCAAAACTTGCTAATTCTCCAAGATTAACAGTTGTGAGGTCAGATAACATACCCCAACCCCCTCAAAAAACCATCCAATCGCTTCGCTGCATCATCCCTTTTTGCTTCAATATCTCGCAAAGTCACCCGATACTTATCCCACCAATTCTCAAGGCTAGAAATCACCAGTTGACGATGAGCATTAACATAACGATTTAATTGATTCTCTAAATCATCCTTAGCAATATCTAACACCAATCGCTGACATTGTTCCATCATCAACTGCTTTCTGGCATTATCCAACTGCTTAATTAAATCTTCCTTCAACTTAGTCAAAATCTTCTTAACCTGTAACAATTCCTGCTTGAGTTTCTTAATTTCAGCCTCACTCAATTTCTCCTCATCTTCTAATTCCCCTTCCTCACTTTCATCAGCACTTTTTTTAGTCACTGCTAATTGACTTTCTAAATCTGTTTTTTTCGCTTCATAATCTGCCAATTGTTGTAAATAATCTGGCAATAAACGCACCACCAATTTATGTTGTAGGGGCGTATTGCAATACGCCCCTACATTTTTATTATCGCTATCTAAATCTGCCCGAATTGTCTCAACCCAACCTCCTATTAAACCATCAAAATTTTGAGCAGCAAGAGTTTTCAAATCATACTGGATTTCATTCCACCAACTAGCAATTACCCCATTTACCTGAAATTCATCTAAAAACAACAGCTTTTGTTCTTGAATTGCTTGTTTTCTTAAAATTTCAGCTTTCGCTTCTATTCGATTGTCTACTAACCCTTTAAGATTTTGATTAGCCGCAGTAGCCAAAGTATTTTGATTATTCTCTAACCATTCACTCATTGTTCCTGCGATTTGGTAAGGTTCGAGAATTTTAATCGGGCGCAGTGCTTGAGTAAAAGATGTTAGAAAATCTGCACGAATTTTCATCAAATCTTTAGTCTCTGGTAACTGTAACAATTGGTTTTCGTGAATTTCCCACCAATTCAAAAAAGCATCCTTTAACTGTTTTTCTTGCTTGGCTATACCTGGATATGATTCTACAAAATCTTTAATTTGACTACGTTCTGTTAGAGTTGGTAAAAAATCAAAATAATCTTGAACTCTAGCTACAAAAAAATCACTGGGTTTAAAACCATGAGCAATAAAAGTCTCCTCTTTTGCTTCCACCTCGGCTTTAGGAATACCCCCTAAAAGATGCGCTCTCACATCATGAGGTTCTGGAGGTGGTGCGTTATCAGCATAGCGGCGAATATTGCAATTGTAGTCATGTTCAGCCAATTGTTGCTTAGTAACTACGGCTGCATAACCAGGAACATCTACAAAAGCTTCAAAGGTAGAAACAATCTTTTCTATATGCTCTGGTTTCAAGAAGTTTTGCGCCCTTCCTGCTTCAAATTCGGCATCAGCATTAATAAATAAAACCTTGCCTTGACGTTTTTGAGGTTTCGCCGCTTTTGAGCCTCTCATTACCAAAATACAAGCAGGAATACCAGTTCCATAAAACAAATTTGGCGGTAAACCAATCACCGCTTCTAACAAATCATCTTCAATAAATCCCTGTCTAATCTGCTTTTCTATTCCACCTCGAAACAAAACCCCGTGAGGCATTACCGTCGCCATCATTCCTTGGGGTCTTAGCACAGAAATCATGTGCTGTACAAACATCAAATCTGCCTTCTTGCCATTTTCAGGACAAAACCCAAAACGGAAACGCTCGTTAAATTTCAACCCATTTATGGAATAATTTTGACTAAATGGCGGATTACTAATTACTCGATCAAAACGCATTAATTCCCCGCCTTCTATGTGCAGTGGGTTAGCAATAGTATCATCATTTTGAATGGCTTTTTCATCGGTAACAATGCCATGCAAAATCATATTCATTTTGCAAATTACCCAAACTCCACCATTAGCTTCTTGCCCATAGAGGTTGAGATTTTTGGCATTTCCTTCATGTTCTTCTACATATTCTTTAGAGAGAATCAGCATACCTCCTGAACCTGAACAGGGGTCATAAATCCGCATTCCCTGCTGTGGTTTGAGCAATCGCACCATTAACCTCGCCACATCACGAGGTGTATAAAATTCGCCGCCTTTTTTACCTGCGGAATCAGCAAAATGTTTAATTAAATATTCATAAGCTGCACCCAACAAATCAGGAAATTCAAAATCCTCATTACGGAGACGATATTTACTAAAGTGCCTAATTAAATCTCGCAATTTTTGGTCAGAAATTTTGTTTTTACCCACCGTCTTATTAAAATCGATGTGGTTAACAACGCTTTCTAAAATTGCGTTTTCATTTTCCAACGCCTCTAAAGCTTTATTTAAGCCATTACCAACATCACTATGTAATTCACTTTAAGATAATTCCAACGCGCTCTTTCTGGAACAAAAAAAGTTTCATTATAATAAATAGGTGATTCAGCACGTTGTTTTGCTTCCGCTTCCGTTCTGCCTTTTGCTTTATTCGCTTCAATAATTTGCTCATACTGCTCCTCAAAGACATCAGAACAGCGTTTTAAAAAGAGCATTCCAAAGATATATTCTTTATATTCAGAAGCATCCATCTTGCCACGCAGGATGTCAGCAGCAGCAAATAGGTGACGTTCTAACTGACGTAGAGTAATTTTTCTCATAAAGAGAGTAGCCTGGATACCGATAAAAATAAAAATAAACAGAACTCTTGTGCAATTCACAGATTAGCCTATATGTAATGCTTATTGTCGCCGGACATGACTCTATTTAGGCAACCTACTTGCTAACTGCTGATAAATAGCATCTATCCACACGGGAATTACAGCTTTACCTTCGTCTAAGGACGCGATCGCCATCTTCCTATCAAACTCCACCAAGGAAAGGGAATCATCCTGTGATAACAACAACATAAACCGTTTACCCTGACCCGAAATAAACAACTCCGCTTCTTGTTCCTTTAGTTGTTTGAGAATAAAACAAGCAATATCAAAACTAATACCCGTACACAGCAAACATACCATAGCTGCCAACTCCACCAAATTCCACGTCCCGTACCAGTATCACTAATTATAGGTACAACAATCCCCTTCTCTCGCCAATACTGAATCTGGCGAAGGGTACAACCTGTCAATAGACAGATTACTGGCAAAGGAAATTATTGCGATCGCACAAACTTATAAAGCTGGCAGACTATCGTCCTACCAAAATTAGGTGATATGCGAGAACAAGTCCAGAGTGAGATTAAAGCTAAAGCTGAACAAAAATCAGATTTAGTACAAGTCCAACAATAATATGCTAAACAATATTGAACCAGTATTCATCAATGGAGTTATGGCAGATTGATTGCAAATATTCAAAGTCAGGCAAAGAAAGCAGGAATCGCTATAGAAGAGGCAAAAAAGCCGATTAGAGCGAGTCCACCTTCGCCAAAATTGCTTTTGGAAGTGTCTCCAGATAAGAATTTGGTCGGGCGGAGTTTCAACACCCCTACCGGAGTGGGGCGGGTTGAAAGGCGCACTTCCTTCGGGATTTTCCCCGACTAAAGCAATAGAAACAAATAAAAGCTATCATTGTAATAGCCTTCAAAGCCAATACACCGTTATGACTAGGTAGTTTGGCAACGCGCACAGTAAATTGGCAAAACGGACAAGAATTTGCCAACGCGGACAAATAATCTGGCAAGTGACAACATAGTTAAATCGGGATGACTGGATTCGAACCAGCGGCCCCTTCGTCCCGAACGAAGTGCGCTACCAAGCTGCGCCACATCCCGCCACAACAACTACTATACTACCCCAATAGTGTCATCCTAACATAAATGATCATGCACAGCTTTGCTTGCTAGGATGGGATTTGTATAACATTATCAGAGTAGATTGTGACTGTTAAACCAGACTGGTTGCGAGTAAAAGCACCGCAATGGGAGCGAGTTGGCAACGTTAAAGAAATCTTACGGGATTTAGCACTCAATACAGTATGCGAGGAAGCCTCTTGTCCAAATATTGGTGAGTGCTTTCAAGCAGGTACCGCCACATTTTTGATTATGGGACCAGCTTGTACCCGTGCATGTCCTTACTGTGATATTGATTTTGAGAAAAAACCCCAACCTCTAGACCCCACAGAACCAGCACGACTGGCGGAGGCCGTGGCCCGCATGAGACTGAATCACGTAGTCATTACATCTGTAAACCGAGATGACTTACATGATGGTGGTGCTGCTCAATTTGTGCGCTGTATTCAAAAAGTTCGCAGCGTCTCACCTCACACTACAATCGAAGTGCTAATTCCTGACTTGTGCGGTAATTGGAATGCTTTAGAAATTATTTTACAAGCAGCCCCAGAAGTAGTTAACCACAATACAGAAACCATTGAGCGCTTGTATCGTCGGGTGCGTCCCCAAGGTAATTACCAGCGCACTCTGGAACTACTCAAGCGATCGCGCGAAGTTGCTCCTCATATATATACTAAATCTGGTATCATGGTGGGACTCGGTGAAACCGATGCTGAAATTCGCCAAGTCATGGAAGACCTACGGTTTGTGGATTGTGATATTTTGACCATTGGGCAATACCTCCAACCTAGTCAAAAGCACTTGCAGGTGCAGAATTTCATTACCCCAGAACAATTTGCGGCTTGGCAGGTATTCGGTGAAGAAATTGGATTTTTACAAGTTGTTTCCTCACCATTGACTCGTAGCTCCTATCATGCAGAGCAAGTAAGGGAATTAATGCAACGCTACCCCCGCCGACTGAGGTAGATTAATAGATTGTATCGTAAAGGTTGCCAAATTGGGCTAGCAGACCCTGTGGCAACACCAGTTTAGAATCCCTTTGCTTCTAGCAAGGGGAGATGTCAATGCTTTGGCCTGGGAATAATATATCATCGGTGATGAAGCGGACTTGATATGATCAGTAATTTTAAATAGTAATGATATCGGTGCAACAAACTACCATAGCAATTCTTGGTGCGGGAGCCTGGGGTGTAGCTTTAGCAAACTTAGCAACTGCAAACAACCATGACGTGCGCTTGTGGTCGCGTCGGGGGTCTCAAACTCTAGAAACAGTTGTAAAAGATGCTCAAATAGTCTTGTCGGCTATCTCGATGAAAGGGGTAAGTGATGTGGCTTCTCAAATAAAATCATTACCTCTTTCGCCACAAACAATTTTTGTCACAGCTACAAAAGGCTTAGATCCCAAAACTACCTGTACACCCTCACAAATTTGGCAAACAGTCTTTCCTCATCACGCTGTAGTTGTTTTATCTGGGCCAAATTTATCTCAAGAAATTCAACAATCATTACCAGCTGCAACTGTAGTAGCCAGCAACAACAGGCCTGGGGCTGAATTTGTGCAGCTGGTATTTTCTTCTCATTGTTTTCGCGTGTACACCAATCCTGACCCCATCGGTGTGGAACTGGGAGGAACATTAAAAAATATAATTGCCATCGCAGCTGGTGTTTGTGATGGCTTACATCTAGGAACCAACGCCAAAGCAGCTTTAGTTACCCGTGGACTGACAGAAATAATTCGCATTGGCAAAAGTTGGGGTGCAAAGACAGAAACATTTTACGGTTTATCAGGTCTAGGAGATTTATTAGCAACTTGCAACAGTCCACTCAGTCGCAACTACCAAGTTGGTTATCAGATGGCTGCTGGTAAAACACTGGCAGAAATTCTTTCCCACTTACCAGGAACGGCTGAAGGTGTCAACACTTGCCAAGTGTTAGTACAACTCGCCAAACAGCAAAGTATAGCTGTCCCCATTAGTGAGCAAGTTTATCGCTTGCTTCAAGGTGAAATCACCCCCCGACAAGCACTAGAGGAATTAATGTTAAGAGACATTAAGGCAGAATACAACTAACCATAAATTTCAATGGCATTACTCTAGTTTCATGCTGGCTTCTGTATAAATACTAATAAATACCAATTGGTTGATGAAAACTTATCACTTTTGCTTATTCCTCAATAATCCTTAGAAAAAAAACAAAAATTTTCAGGATATTACTTTCATACTCATGTAGATGTGACTATACTGATGATAAACATGATTTTTACTGTCATATGTTTATACAAGTTACCAAACTAATAATAAATAATTATCAATGCTAAATAACGTGGGAATGCTAACTAAGTACTTTGTCATCTAAAACCTAGATTATAGATTTGAATAGCTATTGGTTCAATTCAGACTCTAAACCGATAAAACTCGGTATTAGTGGGAGAAAATATCAGTATGTTTGCTCAAAAAAACTTTACTGAAAATCTCAACCGTGTTAGTTCATCTTGAATCACGGGAACAATAGCAACAGTTAATTAGCTGACCGTAATCTATTGTTACCTGGAGCCATTGAGACCATACCTATATGCCAGCAACATCTTTTTATGCAGATGCCGCTTCCAATACCAAAAAGTCCCGCCAGGCTTTAGACACAGAACTGACAGTTGATGAGAGTGAGTTGTCCCTAGATGATGTTCACGAGTTAGAGGTGGCTGCTATTGATGGCGGGAACACTAATCGACGCAGTACGGACTTAGTGCGTTTATATCTTCAAGAAATTGGGCGAGTCCGACTTTTAGGGCGCGATGAAGAAGTTTCAGAAGCACAAAAAGTCCAACGCTACTTGCGGATGCGGAATTTACTTAGCCAAGCTGCAAAGCAAGGTGACGAAGTCGTTACACCATTTGTCAAGTTAATGGAGGTACAGGAGCGTTTAACATCTGAACTAGGACACCGACCTTCTTTGGAAAGATGGGCTACCACTGCTTGTGTCAATCTGCCGGATCTCAAACCTATTTTAGCCAGTGGTAAGCGTCGCTGGGCAGAAATTGCCAAATTAACAGTAGAAGAACTCGAACAAGTGCAGTCCCAAGGACTTCAAGCCAAAGAACACATGATTAAGGCTAATCTGCGCTTGGTAGTGTCAGTTGCTAAAAAATATCAAAATCGTGGACTAGAATTATTGGATCTAGTTCAGGAAGGAACTTTAGGCTTAGAACGAGCAGTAGAAAAATTTGACCCCACTAAGGGATATCGCTTTAGTACTTACGCCTACTGGTGGATTCGTCAAGGAATTACCCGAGCCATCGCCACCTCCAGTCGTACAATTCGTTTACCTGTTCATATTACAGAAAAACTCAACAAAATTAAAAAAGCTCAACGCAAAATTGCTCAAGAAAAAGGTCGCACTCCCACCTTAGAAGACCTGGCCATTGAGTTAGAAATGACACCAGTTCAAGTCCGGGAAGTGTTACTTAAAGTACCGCGTTCCGTTTCTATGGAAACTAAAGTTGGTAAAGATAAAGACACTGAACTAGGGGAATTACTGGAAACCGATAGCATTACGCCAGAAGAAACGTTAATGCGAGAATCTTTACAAAAAGACTTGCATAGGCTTTTGTCAGACCTAACTAGCCGTGAACGTGATGTAATTCTCATGCGCTTTGGTTTATCCGATGGTCATTCTTACTCATTAGCGGAAATTGGCCGCGCCCTCGATTTATCAAGAGAACGAGTCCGGCAAATTGAATCCAAGGCTTTGCAAAAACTCCGCCAACCCAAGCGACGCAACCTCATCCGCGATTATTTGGAATCTTTAAGTTAGCGGTATACCCCATGCTTCAATGTGTGGGGTATACCGCTAATACAAAAAACAGTATTGATGAAAAATAATAATTTAATAAATTTTCTCAATAAGATTTGATTGTTGCAAATTGCCCTCAAGATTTGCTATATTCTCAATTAATAGGCTTTGTTGAGAAAAACTGGTATGGCTGTTTATACATCTACTTCGCTCAAGGCAGAACTCAATGATCGCGGTTGGCGTTTAACTCCCCAACGCGAAACAATTTTACACATTTTTCAGGAACTTCCCCAAGGCGAACACCTCAGCGCAGAGGATCTTTATCATCGACTAGAAAGTGAAGGCGAAGGTATCAGTCTTTCAACTATCTATCGGACGTTGAAATTGATGGCGCGCATGGGAATTTTGCGGGAATTAGAATTGGGAGAAGGACATAAGCATTACGAAATTAACCAGCCCTACCCCCATCATCACCACCATTTGATTTGTGTTAAATGTAATGCCACTATCGAATTTAAAAACGACTCAATTTTAAAAATCGGTGCAAAAACAGCTCAAAAAGAAGGATTTCACCTGCTGGACTGTCAAATGACAATCCACGCAGTATGTCCTAAATGCCAACGGGCACTCACGCCTTTGTAGCACGTTGATCAGCCTTTGACAAGACCAAATCATTAAAAGCGTCCGTTTTTAATATCATTGAGACTGATGCCATAAAATTCTTGAGCAGCTTTAATGGCTTTTTTGGTATCATCAGCCATAACACCGTTGAGATTGCCTCGATAAAAACCTTTATCTTGTAGTCGCTTTTGGATTTCTAGGACAGTAAATTCACCAGTGGGAGCAGTGTTGATTAACCTGTATAACTTAGCTCTAGTGGTGGGACCTGCAATACCACTGGCAGCTAGGTAATTATCTGCTTGAAATCGCCGTACAGCATCCGCTGTATGGGAACCAAAGTATCCATTTGCTTTCCCCTGCAAATATCCTGCCTTGATTAATTGTCCTTGAAGTAGTCTGACAGGTTCACCCCGATGGCCGAGAGTGAGATAGTTATTATTCAGCTTCTGGGTGGTGGGAGGTGCTTCGCCGCCAATACCAAGAGGCGGTAATTTAATGAGTGTTGCTGGGCCTACAATGCCATCCACATCTAACTTATGAGCTGCTTGAAATTGCTTAACAGCTTCTTCAGTAATGGGCCCAAATATCCCCGTAGGGTTACCAGAATAAAAACCTGCAACTCGCAACCGTTCTTGTAAAACCTTTACTGCTTCGCCCTCATCTCCTTTGACAAGCAAGTTGGGACTACGACGGATAGTTTTAGTTTCCACAGTTTCCACAGCCGTGGCTGTTGTGGTTGAGAGCTTTGCAGTGGTGGTGGTGGGAGGTTCCGGGTTGCTATGATTAACTGCGGCAAATGGTGTACTTGCAGGAGTTAATTTTGGAACTTCTAAATTCCTCGTAGCAATGGTAGGAACTTCTGTAATGACAGGACTTTGTGTAGAATCCGGCTGAGTTCTTTGCCCGATGCGGTTTTGTAATTTTAGCTTTGTTTCCACTCCGACAACACCATCAACCGATAAACCATGAGCTTGTTGAAACCGCCGCACGGCATCTTCTGTATAGAAGTCATATACCCCCGTAATTTCAGCCCGAAAAAAGCCAATTTTTTGCAAGTGTTCTTGCAAATTCCGCACAGAAGGGCCTTGATCTCCTCGTTCTAGTGCTAAAACGCTGCTCACTGAACTTAAAATAGACAAGGCAAGAGCTAGGGGTAACATATGCTTCCAGGCTCTACTAGAAAGGCGTTTCCAGTCCGGTGCTGGTGCTTTGTTTAATAAAGAACCAAAAAATACCAGTTCACTGGATAGGGTATTTTCATGAGCATCAGCTAAATGCAAATAAGCAAGATTGTCCATACTTTTACCTACACCAATTATTTTTCTTCAATAGTCGCTTCAGCCTGATGTACCAGATTTCGCAAAGTTGCTAATGTCTGTATATTTACATCCTGCCATAAACTACGCTGGTGTGCCTCTAGTAATTTCTCAGCAATATCACGCATTGCCCAAGGATTTTTATCTTGGATGAATTCACAAACTACCGGATCTAACAAATACGCCTGTGCTATGCCCTCATACATATGGTCTTCCACACATTGAGCTGTAGCATCATAGGCAAATAGATAATCTACCGTGGCAGCCATTTCAAATGCACCTTTGTAACCGTGGCGCATCATTCCCGAAATCCACTTGGGGTTAACTACCCGAGAACGATACACCCGTGCAATTTCTTCTTTTAGTTGCCGAACACGCGGTTGAGTAGGATGAGAATTATCACCAAAATAAGTTTGAGGATTTTTTTTCTGAAGGGATCTCACTGCTGCTGTTAAACCACCTTGAAACTGATAATAATCATCAGAGTCGAGTATGTCGTGTTCTCGATTGTCTTGATTGTGTAACACAATTTGCATTTGTGCCAGGCGTTGCCTAAAGGCTTCTGGGGCAGAAATTCCCAGTAATTCCCCTGAATTTGCAGGAGAATTACCAGTACTGTAAGCGTAGCAACTCCAATTAATATAAGCACGAGCTAAATCTTGGTCATCTTGCCAATTTTGCGATGCCATTAGTCCTTGAAGTCCTGCACCATAAGCACCTGGTTGAGAACCAAAAACCCGGTATTGCGATCGCAAAGTTGCTGCTGTTAAACTCAAACCTTGTTGCACCCAGAAATCAGTATCTTGTTTAACTTGCCCCGCCAAGGGATTATCCTCTGAAGATTCATTGAGTGCAGCTACGGCTGTAACAGCTTGTTGGAACAAATCAATTAAATTAGCAAAAGCGTCCCGAAAAAATCCAGAAATTCGCAAAGTAACATCAACACGAGGACGACCCAAAATGCTCAAAGGCAAAATTTCAAAATCCACCACTCGCCGCGCTGCACCATCCCAAACAGGACATACACCCAACAACGCCAAGGCTTCGGCAATGTCATCACCACCGGTTCGCATGGTTGCAGTTCCCCACAACGATAAACCCAAGGTTTTCGGATACTCACCATTTTCTTGGGTGTAGCACTCAATCAGATTTTCTGCCGCTTTTCTCCCCACATCCCAAGCGGTTTCTGTGGGAATGGCACGAATATCAACGGAATAAAAGTTTCTCCCCGTAGGTAGCACTTCCGGGCGACCTCGTGTCGGTGCACCGGAGGGAGCACTGGGGATATACTTACCATCAAGTCCACAAAGTAAATTGGTAATTTCTGCCTCGGTTTGCTGCAAAGCAGGCAGAAGTTTGTTACTGATCCAGTTCAAACTGGGAAGCGCTGGACACTGGGAATTCAGCAGTTGTTCCACTAGTTCCGCAGCCTGAGCTTCTAGGATTTCTACAGCATCACCAACAGTGCGACAGGTATTTTCAGTTTTTGTAGCTAAAATTTGCTTCTCTAACTCTGATAATTGAGTTTTGAAATCTGTTGTCAATGGATCAAATTGTAAATTCCAATGCGCGGCTACAGCTTGAGTAATACCCATAGCATAACGGTTAGGAATGCGGGCGATGGCCACAATTAAATCTCGCAGTTGTCGTCCTTGGGGGGTGCGCCCAAAAATGTGTAACCCATCCCGAATTTGCGCTTCTTTCAATTCACAAAGATAGCCACCGATAAAATTTAAAATTACAGATTCAAACTTTAAAATATCGGTTTCATTCTCAATTCCTAAATCTTTGTGCAGATTTTCTTGCAGCACTAATTCACGAATGCGATGGCTAATTGCTGGTAAGCGGCTGGGATCTAAACTTTCTGCTTCGTAATATTCATCAACTAAATTTTCTAATTGTTGTAGAGCACCATAAAGTTCAGCCCGTGTCATAGGTGGGGTGAGGTGGTCTAAAATTACAGCTTGGGCGCGACGCTTTGCTTGTGAACCCTCGCCAGGGTCATTAACAATAAACGGATAAAAATGGGGAAGTGCGCCAAAAGCCACTTCCGGATAACAACTACCAGATAAAGCCACACTTTTGCCAGGTAGCCATTCTAGATTGCCATGTTTCCCCACATGAATCACAGCATCAGCATGAAAATATTCCCTCACCCAATAATAAAAAGCTAGATAACTATGAGTAGGAACTAAATCTGGTGCATGATAATTTAAACTTGGGTCAATATCATAACCCCGGGCTGGTTGAATACCTACAAAAACATTACCCAGTTGAATCCCGCTTACAGGAATGGAAGATTCATTATTTCCTTGACTTTCCCCCCATCTTTGACAAATTTCTTGCTGTACAACTGCTGGTAAAGTAGCAAAATACTCTTGATAATCTTCCCCCCTCACACTTTGTAGCACAGGACGCAATTCTCTACTTTCAGGATCATTGGTCACTCCAGTGGTGAGACGTTGAATTAATTCATCTCCATCAGTGGGGCAATTTTGCAGCACATATCCAGATCTGTGCAAGGCTTTGATGATTTCCACGCAACTGGCTGGGGTATCCAATCCTACTCCATTAGCTAACCTGCCATCGCGATTGGGGTAATTTGCCAAAATCAAAGCAACACAGCGCTCTTGCGGTGGTTTAGAACATAGATTTACCCAATTGGCAGCTAATTCAGCTACAAAGTCAATGCGATCGCTCACTGGTTCATAAACCATCACATCTGTTTCCAAGTCAGGATTTCGCGTTTGTACAGCTTTAAAAGAGATAGCGCGAGTAATAATTCTTCCATCCACCTCTGGTAGCGCTACATTCATGGCCATATCACGGGGAGAAAGCCCTTGTAATTGTGATTCCCACTGTTCCACACCACCGCCACTGAGAATAACTTGTAACACAGGCACGTCCAATTTTTGCCACAAATCCAGCTGGGGTGTTTCTGTTTCTAAACGCGCCAAGGAAAAACTCGTCGTATTTAGCAATACAGCTATTTGCTGTCCATCTTGGGGCTGGAAAAATGCCCTTAATTCTGTTTGGACATCGGCATCGCGCAATGAAGAAACGAACACTGGTACAGGTTGTAAATTACGCTCTACTAAAGCTGTACATAAAGCATCAATTACCTTGATGTTGCCTGATAGATAATGAGCGCGGTAAAAGAGAATGCCCACTTTAGGCATTGCTGATTTCTTCTTTTTCACTTCCCAGTCATACAAACCAACCCGGGGAACTCTTTGGGGTGTTAAAGGTCGAAATGAAGTATAAAGGCAAATATCTGAGATAAACAAGAAAGCATTAACAATATTTTCCACTCCTCCTTGCCGGAAATACTGTATGACTTCATTAACAGCACTCAAAGGCAAATTAGACTGAGAAATTAATTCAGGATCAAGACCATCGTCGCCAGGCATTACAATAAGTGTTGTACCCTGACGTTTTACAATTTCTTGCACCACTTCTAAGCCGTAAGCCCAGTAAGAACGTCCTCCTAATAGACGCAGGATAATTACTTGGGCAAATTCTAAAACCTGTTCGCCATAAGAATCTATGCTGATTTGTTGCTGCAATTGCAACAAGCTAGCAACTCTGATGGCTGGAAATGTTTCAGGTAATTTAGGTACTGCGGCTGCTAAAGTTTGAATGTCAGTATCCGCAGCAGTAATAAATACAAAGGGAGCCGGAGTTTGGTCTATAAAAACTAAACCTTCTGATTGATTCCATCCCCCTGGTGTGGCACTGATACGATGCATAATTTTGTATTACCGTCTTAAACTATTGAAAAGAATAAATTATGAGGATTGAACAATTTAGGGACTGACAAACTCACAAAATATCCAAAAAACCAAAGCCATAAATTTCTCCCTTGTGGATTTTTGCGTGTTATTTTTGGTTATTTAGTAGCATTTACTACTCCCTTATTGTATCTATGTTTATGTGGTTAGTTTATTTGTGGGAAATCCTGATATTTCCCGACCTGGTTCACAGCACAACATTTAACCGCTGATAAATGCCGATGAAACCTGATGCTTAATTCTTTTATTTGGTTTTTTTTCACCTCATCTACATTTAACTGAACCGTATTGCCTTATTACCAGACCAGTGAAAATGCTTAGTTCTCCTGATTTGAGTTTTTCTCGAAACTTGCCTTTTGTTGTATTTAATCAGCTTGGGGAATTGTTACAGCAGATGGCTCAAGTAGTAGGAACTGCTGCATTGGTACTCACAGAAGCTGTATTGGCAAGAATTAATACACCACTGGAGTGGCAAAGTCAAAAATTTACGCTAGTCATTTCTGAGCAGTTTAGCGCACTTTTGCTGGGTCAGGAGGAGCAGGAAAAGCAGGGAAATTATACGGGATTCAATGCTAGTTTGACATTTAATTCCGAGGCTATCGCTTTTTTTGTGTCCCAAGTAAGAGATTTATTTGCAGGTGACTCCTACATCCATCAAAATCTAGAACGCTATCGTCAAACACTCAAACCAAACGATGGCGAGATTCAAACTCAATTTACACTCTTGCTATTAGAATATCTCCTACCCCAGGCAAATGAGGAAACCAGAGCAACTTTTAGCACCAAGGAGGCTAAAGCTTATTCCTGTCAAGCTGTGGAAGATGCCTTAAAAAACAGACTGCAGCGAGAGCAACTCTTAAATCAAGTAACGACACAAATCCGTAAGAGCTTAGAATTGCCGGTCATCATGGCTACAACAATTGCTCTGGTAAGGGAATTTTTGCAGCTAGACAGATTAGTAATATATAAATTTGAAGATTCCAAAGTCAACAATCAACAGGTAACAACGGTTAATGGTCAAAAACCACCTTCAGTAGGTTCTATCGTCCACGAAGCCCGTTCTCAAAATAGCATTTCATCATTGTTGTACTATCAGGAAGAAGCCTGCTTTGTCAAAAATTCTCCTTGTTGGCAAAAGTATCGCCAAGGATTTACTTTAGTTGTTGATGATGTCGAAAAAACTTATGCGTTAGAAGAATGTTTATTAAATTTTTTAAGAAAAAACCAAGTTAGAGCCAAGTTGGTAGCACCAATTATGTTTGAACAAAACTTATGGGGGCTAGTAATTGCTCATCAATGTTACACTCCACGTGAATGGACAGAAAATGAGAAAAGCTTACTCACTTCTATCGCTGAACAATTAGCCATCGCCATTCATCAATCTCAATTAATGGAATCTTTACAAGATGCTACGCGAACCCTTACCCAAGAAAAACGCAGTTTAGAACACCTGGTAATTTCCCGTACAATGGCTTTACGAGAAGCTTTACTGGCTGCTGAAGCTGCCAGTCGCCTCAGAAATGAATTTCTCGCCACCATCAGCCATGAATTGCTCACGCCGTTAACTTACGTTATTGGTATGTCTTCAACTTTATTACGCTGGCCTCTAGGAGAATTAACTCAACGCCAAAGAGATTACCTACAAAAAATCCATGATAGTGGAGAGCATTTATTAGAACTAATTAATGACATTCTTGATTTATCTCAAATTGAAGCCGGGAAAACCGTATTAGATATTACAGAATTTTCCTTAACAGACACAGCCCACAGCTCGGTAGATTCACTTTTAAAAAAAGCTGCCAGCGAGCAAGTCAATCTTCAACTGGATTTACAAATCGATCCCCGGCGGGATCTCTTTACTGCTGATGCGGAACGAGTAGAACAAATTCTTTGGAATCTTTTAACCAACGCCATTAAATTTACCCCCGAAGGTGGCACGGTGACATTGCGGGTCTGGGTAGAAGATAATACCGCTATCTTTCAGGTGGAAGACACTGGAATTGGGATTCCCCAAGAGAAATTACCACTTCTATTTGAGAAATTTCAGCAACTTGACACACCATATCATCGTCGCTACGAAGGTAGTGGACTAGGTTTAGCCTTAACTAAACAACTTGTAGAACTTCATCGCGGTCGAATTGAAGTAGAATCTACTGTGGCTATTGGCTCAATTTTCACTGTATGGATACCAGCCCAACTCTCAGGGAGTGGAAAGTGAAAACTGGTAGGTTCAAAAATTGGAGAAATGAATGACAGTAGACTTGCAAGCAAAACGCGTGGTGGTTGTTGGTGCTGGTTGGGCCGGTTTAGGTGCAACCTACCATTTAGCAAAACAAGGGTATAATGTAACACTGTTGGAAGCCGGTTCATATCCTGGTGGATTAGTTGCAGGTTGGAAAACCACAAGGGGAAAATCTGTAGAAGCTGGGATTCACGGCTTTTGGTATCCTTACAGAAATATTTTTGCCCTGATTAATGAATTAAAAATTAATCCTTTTACCACCTGGACTCGTTCTGCCCAATATTCGCCTGGGGGTTTAGAAGTTGAATCACCCATCTTCCAAGATTTACCCCGACTGCCTTCACCTCTAGGTACTTTTGCTTACACTCACTTTAAGCGACTACCATTAATTCACCGTCTCAGCGCCTTGCCTTTATTGTATTCTGTTATAGATTTTGACAATTCTGACCAGGCCTGGCGGCGTTATGATTTTGTCACAGCCCGTGAATTGTTTAAAGATTTTGGTGTTTCTGCCCGACTTTACCAACAAGCCTTTGAACCGATGTTGTTGGTAGGCCTATTTGCCCCCGGGGAACAGTGTTCAGCCGCCGCCACATTGGGAATGCTTTACTTTTTCATTCTGGCTCATCAAGCTGATTTTGATGTAGTTTGGTGTCGCGGAACAGTGGGAGAAAAAATCTTTCGTCCTTGGGTAGAAAAAATTGAAAAAGTCGGTGCGAAAGTGTTACCCAAGCACCGAGTCACTGATTTAATCGTTGATAGTCAAAATCGAGCCAAGGCTGTGGTATGCGGTGATCAAGTATTTGATGCCGATGCTGTAATTTTTGCAGTTGGGGTTACAGGGATGAAGAAAATTGTCGCCAATAGTCCCACTTTACAAGGTCGTGAAGAATTCCGTAATTTGAACAACCTAGGCGCAATTGACGTTTTAGCAACTCGTTTATGGTTTGACCGTAAAATCCAAGTTCCTCGTCCTTCCAACGCTTGCTTTGGCTTTGATGCCACCACAGGATGGACGTTTTTTGATTTAAATGCCCTACATGATGAATATAAATATGAACCGGGAACAGTGATTGAAGCTGATTTTTATCATGCCAATCAGTTTCTGCACATGAGTGAATCAGAAATTATCGCAAAAGTCAAGACTTATTTAGCAACTTGTATCCCAGCCTTCAATCAAGCCAAAGTAATTGATAGCAGCGTCATTTCCTTACCCAATGCCGTAACTCACTTTGCACCTGGTAGCTATCGCCATATGCTACCATCTCAAACCAGTTTTGCCAATGTGTTTATGAGTGGTGATTGGATTATTAATCGTCACGGTTCTTGGTCTCAGGAAAAGGCTTATGTTACAGGTTTAGAAGCGGCAAATTTAGTAGTTTCCTATTTAGGTCAGGGTCAGCCATGGGAGATTATACCTGTAGAACAGGACGAAGCGCATATTCAAATCGCGCGATCGCTCAACCAAACTTTACGGGACGTGGGTAAATCTATTTTGCCTGAATTTTGGTTGCCCTGATAACTATGGAAATTTTAGCTACTTGCTGTAACTATGCTTCCCTCTGAGCCGTTGCGCCGGGTATTCACAGTAATTAAATAAAAATAAATGGTTAAGATGCACCCAAATAATTCATAGTGCTGTGAGTTATCCAGACTGCTGCCAATGTAGTGGAGCTTCCAAATAATCAGGTAAACGAGTTGTACCATCCCCTACTGCCATTCTAATCTGTTGTAACTCAACGTTTTTTGCTCCTGTCAAAATTGCTCCTTCCAGTTTGACATCAGAGAGATTAGCATCCCATAGGTTAGCACCCATCAGATTAGTTCCGGAAAGGTTAGCTTGAAAAAAACTAGCGTGATTTAAATCTGACCCCATCAAATTGGCTCTTTCTAAATCAGCTTCAGCAAAACTGGCTTCGCTGAGGTCAGCAAAAAACATTTCTGTCTGTTGCAATTTAGCAGCATTGAGATTAGCCCCAGAGAGGTTAGCCCCATTCAAGTTAGCACCAGAGAGGTTAGCTCCAATTAAACCTGCACGTTGCAGATTGGCTCTACCCAACTTTGCCCATTGGAAATTAGCTAAAAACAACTTAGCCCCAGACAAGTCAGCAACTCTTAATGTCGCCTGTTGTAGGTTGGCCTTATAAAGGTTAGCACCAGAGAGGTTAGCTGAACGCAGACTTGCTCCCACAAGGTTCGCTCCTCGTAAATTGGCCCCGGAAAGGTTAGCTTGATTCAAATTCGCCCAACAGATGTTAGCTCGATTCAGGTTAGCTTTGTTCAGGTTGGTTCCATAAAGAATAGAACCAGTCAGTTGAGCCCCGTCCAGATTGGCCTCACAAAGGTGAGAACCTCGCAAATCGGCACCACAAAGATTAGATCCACGCAAATCCGCTTTTTCTAGGTTCCCTTCTAGCAAATCCGCTCCCCGCATATCGATATTACGTAAATTCAGTTTTTGATTTTGATTTTCTAGTAAATAATTACGCCTACCGATGACAGTGAGGGCTGCTTGAATATCCCGACGAATTTTAGGTAATACTTCCCGGCTGTTCAGTTCCTCCTTTTGTGTACGACGCGCCCCACTTTTGTATCTACCCAGGTGTATGGGCTGTAAGCGTTCTAGGCTTTTTTCTTCTTCCTCATTGGTTTGAATGGGAGCATTTTCCCGCACAAAAGCAGTGAGGATTTCCATGATTGTCCAGTGTTCTTGGGGAAAATCCTGTGCAACTCTTTCTAGAACATAAATTGCAGCTGTTCGGGTTTCAATTTTTTCATGCCCGAGTTGGTTAATCGCCCCCATAAAGCGTTCCACAATCAGCTTGTCTTGACTAATTTGCGAATTTCGGATGCTAATTTCGTTGCTTTTCTCAGCCGCCATGGCATTTCTGTCCATAGCATCCGTACGCTTTGCTGCATAGTAAGCGTTAATCAACACTGCCAATCCTAGAAACACCATACCAGAGGTTGTTAATACCTGATTTCTGTATTGTATGCGTTGCTCAACAGTTAATTCCTCAAAGTAGGACGATAAAAAAACAATGAGAGTCAGTGATAGCACAAATATCACTGTTGTAGCTATCAACCGACGCCAGAGTTTGTCTGTCTTATAAGCAGACATAGCAGTAATATTCCTCACTACATAGAGTTATTACTTAGATTGACGATAACTTAGTATATCATTTAGCTAAAAATTTGAATATGCCCCATAGGAAATTTTTTTTAGATATCCATCATCACACTAAGTTACTAAAATACTCACCGACCTAAAACATCGGTGATTCTTGACAGATTACAGCAAATAGGCATCAGAGTAATCTCACAGTCACCAAAACCACAGATAGTTTAGGCAAGAAGTCTTTTCCAGCATCGTATCTTCTGTTGGAGGTGCGCCACTTCAAGTCTTTAAAAAAATACATCCAAAATTAATAAAAGCCGTCATAAAACCACTGGATTTTTAATATAACAAGTATTGATTCCCACATAGTATGACACCAATTTTATTCATGAGGTAGATTTTGTATCATCCAAAAAGCTTCTCGGAGATTTGCTTTGTCAAACATGGCATCAACGACGGTAGCTCCCTGTAGATTTGCTAGATATAAGCTAGCTCGCTGTAAATTAGCGCCGGTAAGGTTAGCTCCACAGAGGTTAGCTGCACTGAGAATTGCTTGTGACAAGTCAGCCCCCGCCAGGTTAGCCCCAGCCAGGTTAGCTGCACTAAGAACTGCCCCCGCCAGATTAGCCCCCGCCAGATTAGCCCCTACCAGATTAACTTGATAAAGATTTGTTAGTTTTAGGTTTGCCCCCGCCAGATTAGCCCCTCTCATATCCGTGTGGCTCAAATCCAGTTGTTCGTCTTCCTTGTCATGATTTGTATCTCTTCTCCCGATTACCGTTAAGGCTACTTGAACATCTGTGGGAATTGGTGATGATGGATTGGGATTCAAGGGATTTTTGTTTACATAAGCGGCATGATTTTGGACAAAATGACTCAAAATAGTCATCACTTCCCAATGAGATTGGGAATAATTTTGAGCAAACTGTTCTAAATCATAAATTGCTGCTGCTCTCTTGTTTGGATTTTCATTATTTAGCTCTTGTTGAAGTGTAATTAAACAGTTGTGCAACCATTGAAACCTATTATTTACAAATATCCATGGTGTAAATAATTTCCCAAAAATGTTTACTGGTAAAAACATTGGACTACTGGTTAACTGACGTTTTAATGTTTGATAAGTATTAATAATTGCCATTAACATATAGATTACTTTTATTTAACTGTTACTCATGTATCTAATGAAACAACTTTATGCAACAATCTGAATTTGACAACGGTCTTCATGGGAGGAGGAGCAGGGAAAAGGTTGTCGAGATATTCTTTTATTCAGCAAAACATAGATCCTAAATTTACCAACCAAGTCCCTAACTTTGGTAAAATATTACTCCTTGGTTCTTCGACTCCAAAGCATCATCCCCTAGGGAAGTTCAATACTGGAATGCATCCAGACCAACTAAAACAACAAGAATATGCCGTAGAAGTTGGTGACGAAATCCTTTGGATTAACTGGTTGAAAATCAGGATTGTGGGCAGTAAAACCTAACTTTATATTAAAAATGTCAGACCACACCATGAATCAAATAGTTTGGATCGCAAGACACGCTAACCGCCTTGACTTCGTAAACCCTGATTGGTTTCTCACTGCGGAAAGACGCTACGATCCACCCTTGTCTGATGATGGTATAGTACAAACACAGCAGTTAGCTCAACGCTTGCAAACCGAAAAAATTGCTCATATTTTCGCGTCTCCATTTCTTCGCACCGTACAAACTGCCAACGCAGTTGCAGAAATCTTAGATTTACCCATTAAACTAGAAACAGGTTTGAGTGAGTGGCTAAATCCTGACTGGATGACAGAAGAACCAGAAAGATTGTCAGTTCCAGCCTTAGCAGAATTATTCCCCAGAATTGATACTAGCTACACACCCCGTATTCCTGCTGAATATCCCGAAACTGAGGAAAAAGTACAGCAACGTTCTGGACGAACTGCTTTATCCTTGGCTCAGGAATACCATCCCCAGGATATTTTGCTGATAGGACACGGTGCATCTGTACTGGGTGCAGCCATAGGACTAGTAGGGGACATTGCCAAAACAGAAGTTAAGGCTTCTTTATGTTCCTTAGTAAAAGTCGTGCGCCAAGACCCAGAATGGTTGCTAGAACTCAACGGAGATACTTCTCATTTAACCGAAATAGAACAAGTAATTCGATTTGCTTAAATCCACATCAGGATTTGTCACTATTCTACAGAAACAATAATTAATTCCCTCATTAAATTGTATGACCTTGTTACTAGCAGGAGACATCGGCGGCACTAAGACTATTTTACGGTTAGTGGAGGTATCCAACTCACTGGACTTACAAACTGTCTATGAAGAAACTTACCGCAGTGGAGATTTTCTGGATTTAGTACCCTTGGTGCAGCAGTTTCTCAGCCAGGCTAATACACCAGTACCACAAAGAGCCTGTTTTGCCATAGCCGGGCCAGTGGTAAATAACACAGCCAAGTTAACTAACTTAACTTGGTTTATTGATACCGAACGTTTAAAACAAGAACTAAGTATCAACTCCATGTGCCTAATCAATGACTTTGCGGCGGTGGGTTACGGCATTTTCGGTTTAAGTAAACAAGATTTACTCACCTTGCAACCTGGTAAACTTCAACCAGAAGCACCCATTGGTATTATTGGTGCTGGTACCGGCTTAGGACAAGGATTTTTAATTAAACAAGGTAACTACTATCAAGTCTTTCCCTCAGAAGGTGGACACGCTGACTTTGCCCCCCGCAGTGAGTTAGAATTTCAAATATTGAAATACTTACTGGATAAACACAATATTCAGCGTGTTTCTGTAGAAAGGGTGGTGTCTGGACAGGGAATAGTGGCAATTTACCAATTTTTACGTGACCGCAAACTCTCCAGCGAATCACCAGAAATCGCCCAAATCGTCAGAACTTGGGAACAAGAAGCAGGACAACAGGAAAAAACCGTTGACCCAGGTGCTGCTATTGGTAAAGCTGCACTAGAAGGAAGCGATCGCCTATCATTACAAACCTTAGAATTATTTGTAGACATTTACGGAGCCGAAGCAGGCAATCTTGCTCTCAAATTACTACCTTATGGCGGCTTATATATTGCTGGTGGCATTGCCCCCAAAATATTACCCCTAATTCAAAAAGGCACTTTTCTGTTAAACTTCAGCCAAAAAGGAAGGATGCGTCCCCTGATGGAGGACATACCTGTGCATATTATACTCAATCAACAAGTGGGGCTAATTGGTGCAGCTTTACGTGCAGCTAGGTTGTAACATCATTCACTTATTTAAGTGTAGGGGAAAAAAAAGGGAGAGCTGTTCGCCCACCCCAGAAAAATTTAAGAGAATATTGCGTTGCTAATTAACCCAACAAAGCTTTAGCCTTAGCTAAAACATTATCAACGCTAAAACCAAATTTCTCCATACAAACACCACCAGGAGCAGAAGCACCAAACCGATCAATGCTCACAGTGTCACCTTCAATACCAACATACTTATGCCAGCCGAAGCTACAAGCAGCTTCTACAGCCAAACGCTTGGTAACAGCTTTAGGTAGTACAGATTCTTTATAAGCTGCATCTTGTGCTTCAAACAAATCAGTAGAAGGCATGGAAACCACGCGAACTTTTTTACCTTCGGCTGTGAGTTTTTCCCCTGCGGTCACACAGAGGCTAACTTCCGAACCAGTACCAATTAAGATAATATCTGGGGTGCCTTGGCAATCTACCAATGTGTAAGCACCCTTGGCAACATTCTCAACAGATGTACCTGCTAAGTTAGGAACAGCTTGACGGGTGAAAGCTAATAAAGTAGGAGCGTTTTGTTTTGCTTTGGTAATTGCCACCTTGTAAGCGCCAGAGCATTCGTTACCGTCGGCGGGGCGAATTACAGTCAAGTTAGGAATGGCACGCAAGGAAGCCAAAGTTTCTATTGGTTGGTGTGTGGGGCCATCTTCACCTTGTCCAATAGAGTCGTGAGTCATTACCCAAATTGCTCCCACTTGGGACAAAGCAGACAAGCGAATGGCAGCACGCATATAATCTGTGAAGATTAAGAAGGTGGCACCATAGGAAATTAAGCCAGAACCATGTAAACCAATACCGTTACAGATAGCACCCATAGCGTGTTCCCGAACACCAAAGTGAATGTTGGGGTTTTGGTATTGTCCTTTTTGGAAGTCCCCTTTGCCCTTGAGTTCAGTTAAGTTAGAGTGAGTCAAGTCAGCAGAACCACCGATTAACTCAGGTAAAACTGTAGCTAATTTATTCAAACAAGTTTCTGAGTGTTTGCGGGTAGGTAATCCTTTATCTCCAGCAGTGTAGGTAGGTAGAACTTGATCCCAATCTTCGGGTAGTTTGCCACTGAGGTAACGTTCAAATTCTGCTGCTTCTTGGGGATATTTGGCTTTGTACTCAGCAACAGCCTTGTTCCATTCAACTTCGTAGTTAGCGCCACGTTCCACTGCTTTGAGTGTGTGATCGAGAACGTCTTGAGGAATGACGAAAGGTTCGTGTTCCCACTTCAGTTCCTTACGAGTTAATGCAACTTCCTCTGGCCCCAGAGCAGCACCGTGAACACCGGCAGTGTTAGCTTTATTGGGAGAACCATAACCAATGGTGGTGGTTACCTTAATCATAGTGGGCTTGTCAGTGACAGCCTTAGCTGCTTCAATGGCTTTGGCAATGGCCTCTAAATCGGTATTACCATTTTCAACGTGTAGAACGTGCCAACCATAAGCTTCAAAACGTTTGGATACATCTTCCGTGAAGGCTACGTCTGTAGAACCATCGATAGAGATGTGGTTGTCGTCATACAAAGCAATAAGTTTGCCCAAGCCCAAGTGTCCCGCAAAAGAAGCAGCTTCACCAGAAACTCCTTCCATGTTACAACCATCACCCAAAATTACATAAGTGTAGTGGTCAACAATCTTGGCATCTGGTTTGTTGAATCTAGCAGCTAGATGAGCTTCTGCCATGGCTAAACCAACAGCATTAGCAATACCTTGTCCTAAGGGACCAGTAGTAACTTCTACACCTGGTGTTTCAAAGTTTTCTGGGTGTCCTGGGGTTTTAGAACCCCATTGACGGAATTGTTTAATGTCTTCAATTGTGACGCTATCGTAGCCTGTCAAATAGAGCAGAGCGTACTGCAACATAGAGCCATGACCGGCTGACAAGACAAAGCGATCGCGATTGAACCAACTGGGATTTTTGGGGTTAAACCGCATAAACTGGTCCCAGAGGACAAAAGCCATAGGAGCTGCGCCCATCGGCAGTCCTGGGTGTCCCGATTTAGCTTTTTCTACAGCATCAATTGCCAAAAAGCGAATCGAGTTAATACAAAGTTCTTCAAGGGATTGGGTTGCAACAGCCATAATCTCTTATTTTTAACGACGGGTTAGCACTCTTGGAGCTTGTCTTGTAACTGGAGTTATTTTGAATAGTGAGCAGTTAACAGTTAAAGGTTATCAGTTTTATTCATTTAACTTAGTAACTGAATCACTGATGAAAATTTCCCACAGTATCCTCATCATCCCATTCTCCATTGTTGATGAACAAGCGGGGTATCCTGAGATTCTAGTGATAAATCAGGCCAATAATTAGGTTATGCTGAACGCTTGATTTAGCAATAAAGGATATTTGTGATACTTTTCACACAATTATCTCAGAAGACGAGAAAAATCGCAGAGTTGAAAATTTTAGATGTATTTCTTAAAGGCTAGTGTGACATTATGTCCACCAAAGCCAAAAGAATTGGATAGTGCCATCGCCACTGTCTGAGAGCGACTGTGATTAGCCACGTAATCCAGGTCACACTCTGGATCGGGATTGACGAGATTGATAGTAGGGGGAATTTGATCATTAGCGATGGCCAAAACTGTTGCTACTGCTTCAATCCCTCCCGAACCACCCAAAAGATGACCTGTCATCGATTTAGTGGAACTGATAGCGATGTTATAAGCGTGTTTGCCTAAAGCCATTTTCATAGCGGCAGTTTCAGTCACATCATTAGCTGGGGTACTAGTGCCATGAGCGTTAATATAGCTGACCATATCTGGAGTTATGCCGGCATCTTTCAGGGCTAGTTGAATAGCTCTGGCCGCACCTTCTCCACCAGGTACTGGGGCAGTGATGTGATAAGCGTCACAGGTCATACCATAGCCGATCATTTCCGCATAAATACGAGCGCCACGACTGAGAGCATGTCCTAGCTCTTCTAAGACCAGAATTCCCGAGCCTTCTCCCATGACAAACCCATCGCGATCGCGGTCGAAAGGACGGCATGCATGGGCTGGTTCATCATTGCGAGTTGAAAGCGCTCTTGCTGCGGCAAACCCAGCCACACCCAGAGGTGTAATTGCTGCTTCACACCCCCCACAAATCATGGCCTGAGCATAACCATTTTGAATCAGGCGAAAAGCATCTCCAATGGCATTGGAACCTGCGGCGCAGGCGGTGACAGCACAGCAATTAGGACCTTTTGCCCCAGTGTGAATCGCTGTTAGTCCTGCCGCCATATTGGCGATCATCATTGGTATCATGAACGGACTACAGCGGTCGGGTCCACGGTTGAGGTAGATTGTTTGCTGGTCTTCCATCACTTTTAGTCCACCCACGCCGGAGCCAATTATTACTCCCACCTGTTCAGCGTTTAGTTCATTAATAACAAACCTGGCATCAGAGACAGCTTGTTTAGCTGCTGATACGCCAAATTGAGCGAACCGATCCATGCGCTTGGCTTCCTTGCGATCCATGTAAGCCATTGGATCAAAGTTTTTGACCTCACCAGCTATGCGGCAATCATGCTTAGACGCATCAGCATCGAATAATGTGATTTTGTCAATGCCATTGCGTCCACTTAACAATCCTTTCCAATACTCATCTGGTGTGTTACCAATAGGTGTAATCGCGCCAACACCAGTTACAACAACGCGTTTACGTTTATAGTCTGTCATTGCTTAGTTCAAATTAGCGAGAAAGCTGCAAAAATGGGGAATGGGGACTGGGAAGCAGGTATTGGAAGAATCCCGATAATAGTTTATTAAGAAAACTTTGATCTATATCCAATTATTACCAGTAATTAATACTCAGTACCCAATCCCCAATGCCGATTTAGGCGGATGCAGCAACCTTATTGTTGATGTAATCCACCGCTTCTTGAACCGTCGTAATTTTTTCGGCGGCTTCGTCGGGAATTTCGATATCAAATTCTTCTTCCAGTGCCATAACTAATTCAACCGTATCTAGGGAATCAGCCCCCAGATCATTAGCAAAATTAGCTTTTGGTATAACTTTGTCCGCATCCTCAATACTGAGTTGTTGGACAACAATTTCCTTGACCTTTGCAAAAATTTCTTCTTGACTCATACGATAAACGTCCTTGACCAGTTGCTATTATGCGCTCTTGATAGGCAATGTGGTTTTGAGCATATACATCTTATCGGAAAGCGGGATCGCCCGTATACTACCGAGGGCTTTTCCAAAAAAAACTCTCTCCCTAAAGGGCACACTTAGGCTCTGTACCTAATATAACAGATCGACCACTCAAAAACCCCCTGGATTGGAAGATAAGCCACGCCATCCCCTAAAAATTAATGTAAATCTCCCTCATCACCAATTCTTACCAGGATGAATTAAACAGTTATCATCGGGGATAACTCCCCCTATCGAGAAATACTTATATGCTATCTCCTACGCTGAAATACGCTTATTACCCCGGCTGTGTTGCTCAGGGAGCTTGCCGAGAGCTTTACTTATCAACTCGAGCATTGACCCAAGCATTGGGTATTGAACTAATTGAATTGAAAAAAGCTGCTTGCTGCGGTTCAGGGACATTTAAAGAAGATTCCCAATTACTCGAAGATACTGTCAATGCCCGAAATATAGCTTTAGCAGAAGAATTAAATCTACCGTTGCTGACTCATTGCAGCACTTGTCAAGGTGTAATTGGTCACGTCAACGAAAACCTGAAGGAATGTCAAACAAATAATCCTAGCTATGTCCAGGAAATCAATAGTTTGCTGCACAAACAAGGGTGTTCACCTTATCGTGGAACTAGCGAAGTCAAACATATCCTCTATGCCCTACTCACAGATTATGGTTTAGACGAAATCACAAAACGTGTCACTCGCAAGTTAACAGGATTAAAATGTGCAGCTTTTTATGGCTGCTATCTGCTGCGGGGGCAAAAATATATGCCTGATGATGACCCTTTCCACCCTGAAGGTATGGAAAATATGTTTCGAGCAGTAGGGGCAACACCAATTTATTACCGTGGTCGCACCCAATGTTGTGGCTGGCCCCTTGCCAGTTACGCCCCTACCCCATCATTTCAGATGGCTGGGATGCATATTGAAGCAGCCTTAGCTCAAGGTGCTGACTGTATGGTTACTCCTTGTCCCTTGTGTCATTTGAATTTAGATTCTCGTCAACCAGAGGTAGAAAAGGTGATTAACAAGCGGCTAGGTTTACCAGTGCTGCATTTACCACAGTTGATAGCTTTGGCTTTAGGGGTTAGCCCCAAAGAATTGGGCTTAGATCGTCACATTGTTTCTACTCAGCCAGTGTTAGAAAAACTGGGATTTTTAGCAGGATAGACATAGTATAAGGGTTGCATCATCATGTAACAATCCCTCCGGCTTTTAGCCGGAGGATTCTTAGCTCATGGCATCAACAACTTATGGTACTAATCACAAAATCATAGTTATTAGTTTGACCATGTTTGGTTAATCAAAACAGGTTTTTGTTGAGGTATTAACTGTTTCCCAAATTTGGCGTAGAGAGCCGGAATGACTAATAAAGTCAAAGCTGTAGATGTAAATAAACCGCCCAAAACTACAATTGCCAAGGGTTGCAAAATTTCATTTCCAGCTCCACTGGCCATGGCCAAAGGCAGCATCCCCAGTGCGGAAGTGACGGCAGTCATTAGAATGGCGTTCACTCGTTCGAGAGAACCGTTGACAATTACATCTTTGAGTGGCATACCCTCAGCAAACTTATTGTTATAGTTGTCTACCAACAACAAGCCATTGCGGACGGCAACGCCAAAAAGGGTAATAAATCCAATCAAAGAAGCAATGGACATCACACCGCCACTCAAGGCAATGGAGACAATGCCCCCCACCAAAGCCAAAGGCAAATTGAGCATAATGGCGATTGTCGCGGAAAGCGATTTAACGGAGAAGAACATCAACACCGCAATGATTATCGCTGCCAAGATACTAAATACCAGTAGATTATTAGTAGCACGCTGCTCCGATTCAAACTGTCCCCCGTACTGGATGAAGTAGCCATTGGGGAGTTTGATTTTCTGTTTAATTTGGGATTGAATATCCCCGACGACGCTGCCCAAATCCCGCTCGGCAACGTTTGCCGAAACAACTATCAGCCGTGATACATCTTCTCTATTGACAACATTCGCTCCCATACCGTAGTCTACCTTAGCTACAGCACCCAGTTGGATGGTTTGACCAGTGGGGGTAATCAGAGGAATAGAGCGAATGGCATCTAAACTATTGCGGGATTTCTCCGTCAAGGAGACAGAAATATCAATCAACTGCTGATTGTCTGCCACTTGCGACACTACACGACCATTCAGGGCAGTTTCCACCAAGTAGGATAGCTGCTCCATACTCAATCCATAGGTACCCGCAGCCGCGCGAGCGTAATGGATTTGTACTTGACGAATGGGCAGTTGGGGTTCAAGCTGCAAGTCTACAACCCCAGCAATGGGCTGAATCACATCTCGCACTTGTTCCCCAATCTTCCGCAGTTCAATTAAATCAGGACCAAAGATTTTCACCGCTATCGCACTTCTCACCCCCGACAGCACTTCATCCATCCGGTGAGAAATAAATCCGCCAATGTTAGATGCCACACCAGGGAGTTTATTGAACTCTTGGCGCAACTGTTTAATGCTGGCCTCGCGGTCTTGGAGGGCGAAATCACTCAATTCTACATCCACATGAGCCATGTTTACTCCCGCTCCATCTGCATCCCCTGGAGTACGTCCTGCCCGTACTTGCACCCACTCATACAAAGGATTATCTTTGAGCCCACTAGACAGCGCCATTCCAGCCCGATGGGTCATATCGAGGGAAACCCCTGGAAATAAAACCATTGAATTGACCAATGATTTCTCCTGAAATTCAGGCAGAAACACCCGTCCGAGGGAAGGAATAATGGCAAAAGCAGCAACCAACGCTGCCAGTGCCACACCCAGAATAATTTGCGGCCATCCCAGCGAGAGATTTAACAACGGACGATATAGCCGTTCTGCCCAACGGGAAATGAATGTGCCTCCTTGCGGTAGGGTTTGGTTTGCCAGCAGAATTGCACACAGAGCAGGGGAAAGAGTCATAGCCACCAAAGTAGACGCGCAGATGGAAAGCAAATACGCCCAACCCATTGGAGCAAAAATGTTGCCTTCAACACCCGTCAAACTAAAAATTGGTGCAAACACAACTACGATAATTACTGTGGAAAAAATTACCGCTAACCGTACTTCCACTGATGTATCATAAACCACCTGAAAGGGATGCTTCGGGTTGCCTTGGGCCTGATTGGTTCGCAATCCCCGATAGCAGTTCTCCATGTCCACTATTGAGTCATCCACAACTGAGCCAATAGCTACCACTAAACCGCCCAAGGTCATAGTGTTAATGCCCAAGCCAAAAGCTTTCATAAACATTAAGCCAATTAACAAGGACAGAGGAATTGCACTCAGAGTAATTACCGCAGTACGCCAATTCATCAAAAATAACAGCATGATTAGCGACACGATGATGATGCCTTGAATCAGGGAACTGCTGACATTGGCAATGGCAGTATCAATGAAATTAGACTGCCGGAACGTCCGCGCCACTTGCACATCAGGGGGCAATGTCCCCTGCAACCACTGCACCAACGCTTCCACTGCTTTTGTCACCGTGGGAGTATCAACATCAGGCTGTTTGTTAATCATCATTACCACAGCCCACTGCCCATTAAAACTAGCATCTCCCCTCTTCAGTGCTGCCCCCGTTTTGACTTGGGCCACATCTTTGAGCAAAATCGGTTTCCCATCTTGCACCTTCACCACAGATTGCTGCAAGTCTGCAATTGATTTTACCTTGCCAATACCACGCACCAACAGTTCTTGACCACCACCAACGAGAAATCCACCGGGAGCATTAGAATTTGCACCTCTGGCAGCATTGGTCACTTCCGTCAGGGAAACATTGAGCGATCGCAATTTTGCTGGATCAACTAGCACCTGTTCCTGTCGTTCATCTCCACCGTAAACAGTAACTTGGGTGACTCCCGGCACAGACAAAATTTGGTTACTGAGGGTGCTATCCACCAGGCGGCGCAAATCCATCAGCGAGGTTTTCCCTTGGCCATTTACAGTAAAGGCATACTGTAAAATTGTCCCCAAGGGCGATGCCAACGGTGAAATCTCTGGTGGATGCACCCCTTCAGGTAACTGATTTGTCACCTGCTGGAGTCGTTCCGTCACTGATTGCCGAGCTTTATAAATGTCGGCATCCTGGTCAAACACCACCTGCACCATCGACAGTCCGACTTTGGAGGAAGAACGCACCGTAGTCACCCCCGGCAAACCATTCACTGCACTTTCAATCGGCACAGTAATTTGTGATTCTACTTCCTCTGGAGCTAGTCCAATGGCTTCGGTGTGAATATCCACCTGGGGGGGCGCAAATTCGGGAAACACGTCCAGTGGCATCTGAGTGACAGTGAATACTCCCCACACCGTCACTAAAATCCCACAGACAACAATAAACCAACGCTGCACAATTGAGGTTTTGAGAATCTGATTCAGAATAGAGTTCAACATCTCAATTAAAAGTCTCCTTTACGTTTGCGATTACGAGCGATAAAAGTGATCGCTGCCCCCACAAGCACGACTGCACCACCGACTCCTGCTAAGATGCCCATGGGCAATCTACCACTTGCTTGCTGCGTGGTGTTATGGCTATGGGCAGTACCCTGATTGTGTGCCTGTTGATGTTCAACTTCAGTTTTGGGAGTGGCTATTGCAGATGGACTGGCAGAGTTATCGGCAGTTTGGGTTTTGCGGGATTCGGCATAGAGGGACAAACTACCTTGGGTAACAAGTTTTTCGCCAACTGACAATCCTTTGGTAACAGCGATTAGTTCGCCTTTGGTGGCATCGGTGGTAACTTCCACTGGCTCATAAAAATTCTCATACTGCACAAAGACTATCTGTTTACCGTTGGCATCAACCAATGCCGTCACGGGAATCATCACCCCAGATCCAGATTTGGCAGAGGAGGCAATGGGCGTGACTACTATACCTAACAGTTCATCGGTTTGGGAATTAACTTTGACGCGATTAATGCCCCCTGTTGCTTGAAATTCATCACCATGCCCAACATGAGCAAACACAACTGTGGGGGCACTAATGGTTAAACTAGCTGCCAAAATGGAACTTACTAGCATCAAAGGTTTCATGCTCACTCCTCACAATAAATACGGGGTTCAACAAAAGTTCTCCATAGTTTCCCAAAGGGCAGATGAAATCCAGGTGAAATGACAGACGTTTTTGTAAGATTAGGCTCATGGTTGATTCCTTGGAGCAATGCGAATTTTATTGGTGGAAGATGAATCGGATTTGGCACTGGCCATCAAGCAAGTCTTAATTAACGAAAGATATGTGGTAGATTGGGTGGCAGATGGTACTCAAGCATGGTTGTGCTTGGAAAGCCAGTGGACAGACTACACAGTTGCTATTGTTGATTGGCTACTGCCGGAAATGTCGGGATTAGAATTATGTCAAAAGCTCAGGCTACACCAAAATCCCTTACCAGTGCTGATGCTTACTGCTTTGGGTCAGCCGGAAAATCGTGTAGCGGGGCTGGATGCAGGGGCTGATGATTATTTAGTCAAACCCTTTGTCATGGAAGAATTACTGGCACGGTTGCGCGCCCTTCAGAGGCGATCGCCTCAACTACAACCGTCTACCCTGACTGTTGCAGGTTTTACTCTGGATACAGCCAACAATGTCCTACAAGTGAATTCAGATGGATCTACACCCTTAGTCATTCCCCTAACCACCAAAGAATTTCAGCTGCTCATGTATTTAATGCAGAATCCCAATCGCATCATTCCCGGCAGTAAATTGCGTCATCAACTTTGGGATATGGATGAAGAACCAATTAGCAATGTAGTTGCAGCGCAAATGCGCTTACTACGTCGCAAGTTAGCAAATCATGGCTGTCCCTGCCCAATTGAAACTGTTCCCGGTGCTGGCTATCGCTTTAACTCTCAAGTTGATTCTCACCCATGAATAGCTACTCTCTTTTTCGGCGCAGTCGTCTACGGTTAGCCCTTTGGTATGCCGGAGTTATGGGGGTGATTTTGAGTGTTTCTGGCTTGGGGATGTACCGGGCAATGGTACAAACAAACTGGGTAGCAATGGAGCGCGAAATTGAATCAATTGCTGGAACTTTACACGATAGTGTCGAACCACTGTTACCGCCTTCCGAAGAACCGACTGCTGTACTGCAACAAATTTTTCCTGATCTTTGTTTAAGTGGACAACCTTGTAAGGCTAACCCAACACTGATTCAACGGCACACCATCGGCATCAGTGATCGCACCACATATTATATTCGTCTGTTCAATGATCAAGGGAAACTCCTGGCTTTTTCCCCCAATCAACCGTTACCTCTGGGGCCAACTCTCAACCGCAGTTCATGGGAAACCTTTCGCACGGCTAAGGGCATTCGCTATCACCAATTCACCACGATTTTGCATAGTGCCAACACCCATCCTTTAGCTAATGAAGCAAATTCATCCTGGGGCTATTTGCAAATTGGGCGTACTTTAAAACATTTTGATGCAGAAATCAGGCGAATTCAGTGGATTATGGCCATTGGTTTGCCTCTTGCTTTGAGCTTGGTTGCCACTTCCAGTTGGTGGCTTTCAGGATTAGCAATGCAGCCCATTTACCAGTCCTATCAGCAACAGCAACAGTTTACCGCTAATGCGGCCCACGAATTGCGATCGCCTCTGGCTAGTCTGCTGGCAACGGTGGAAGCCATCCTCCGCATACCGCAATCAAATCAACAAGATATGCAAGTAATGCTTCATACTGTTGAGCGTCAGGGACGAAGGTTGAGCCATTTGATTGCAGACTTACTCTTGTTAACTACTCTTGAGCAAAGTTCACTGGAGCAAAACTCAGGGGCAAAACCTTTTCACCCCTGTTGCTTAAATGACTTGGTGAGCGATTTGACCGAAGAATTTTTAGAGCTTGCCACTGCTGCTGATATTAACTTAAACAGCCAAATTCCCACGTGGGAAATTTATGCCCTCGCTAACGAATCCCAACTTTACCGTTTAGTGTCAAACTTGATTGCCAATGCTATCCAGTACACACCCAGAGGTGGATATGTAACTGTTAGCTTAGTCAAGAGTGATTACACTGCTGTCATTGCTGTAAAAGACACAGGAGTTGGCATTGGGCTTGCTGATCAGGAGCGAATTTTTGAGCGCTTTTACCGTGTTGATGGCGAGCGCTCTCGTAAAACCGGAGGCACAGGCTTAGGACTAGCCATTGCTGTGGCCATCGCCCAAAAACATCAAGCCCATCTTAAAGTTGAAAGTCAGGTGGGAAAAGGTAGTATTTTTACACTAGAAGTAAAAACTGTATCTTCTAATACATAGAAACTTATTCAAGCTCAGAATACTCATATTCTGAAGTTATAGTTTCTCAATCCCCTACATCCCCATCCTAAGAAAGCAAGAGGGAAAAATCCCTTTTCATCCTGTTGGTTATTTTCCACCCATAACTAAACAGGACTACTGTTAGGAGTATTCCCCATGGGAAACTCTACTGATTGAGCTTACTTTTTCCCTAAATGGCGTTGCAATTGCTTGAAGGTTTGATACATTTCCGGAAGACGATGATAAATAGCAGATGCTTTGAGATATAATTTGTGAGGAACCGCTGGGATTCCAGAGACAATTTCTCCTGGTGCCACATCATTATGAATTCCGGCTTTAGCAGATGCCATCGCACCATCGCCAATTTTTACTTGATTAGCAACTCCTGATTGTCCCGCTAAAATGACGCGATTGCCAACTTTTACCCCTCCAGCCAGTCCCGCCTGACCAGCCACCGCGCAACCAAAGCCAATTTGGCAACCGTGTCCTATTTGCACTAAGTTATCTATGACTGTGTTGCTACCTATGCGTGTTTCTCCCACCGCCGGGCGGTCAATAGCACTGTTGCAGCCAACTTCTACCTTATCTTCCAGCACAGTATAGCCAGATTGTTCCATTTTCAACCAACCACTGGGGGTAGGTACAAAACCAAAGCCTTCTGCACCAATTACAGCACCACTGTGAATTACGCAATCCCTACCAATGCGAGTACGTTCATGGATAGTGCAGTTAGCGTGTAAAGTGGTGCGATGGCCGATTTGGGCATAGGGATAAATTACTACATTCGGATGAATAATAGCACCATTACCAATTTCCACATTTTGCTGAATCACAACATGAGGACCAATATAAACATCTTGACCAATTTTGGCTGTAGGATGAATCACCGCAGTAAAGTGAATTTCCGGAACAGGACGGTATGGTTGGTAAAAAAGTGCGATGGCTTGAGCAAATAAAAATCGCGGATCTTCCGTCGCTATCCAGGCCATACCGCGTTCTTGTGCTTGTGAGTGTAATGTTTTATCTTGGGGCAAAATCAAAGCACTAGCCTTTGTCTGACTGACATAAGACGCGAATTTTGCTCCCTCTATATAACTGAGATCACCAAGTTGAGCTTCATCTACAGCAGCTAAACCCGTAATTTCCGGGTTTTGGTCTTGGCTAGTAATGAGGCTATTATCTCTGGCACCTTCCCCTAGTCTACCGATAATTTCGCTAAATTTCATTTTGATCTGTGTTCAAGTCTAAAAAGATTGAACCATAGTCAAGGACATTGAAGGTACTCAAGCCAAAATTATTCATTCCGCAACAAAAAGCTAAATCACAGAGCATATCTGCTTTTAGCTGTTTAAATCAATTAATCTATTCCAATAAGGCGGAATTTATGTTATTTAATTTTATTATGTACTTAGTATATATTATCAACTATTTTAAAATTTCTTGATAAAAAATATCACATGAGTAATGAGTAAATTAACTTCTGATATCAACACAGGGTCTTGACTTGCCCTAACTTTGCCCGTTGTCAGTTTAGTTTTAAAACCACCAATTATGATAATAACCGTATTTTAAAACCTTACCTTCCGTGGAGCAGACAACCCCGAAATAAAGTTGATACAGGATAGATTGACTTTAAACATAAACAATTGAGAAACAAATCTCCTTTTCTGAGAACAATATGGTAAATATAATTTCACAAGCCGATTATAAAAGAACTTGGAAACAAGTCAACCAAAACACTCATTATCCAGAAGTGTCTGATCCTCATGATTTCATTAACTTCTGTCCTCAGAACTTGGGTAAAGGATTTCATCGATGGATTCATTTACGAGCAATGGATTTACTGATTATTGATGAAGAATTTTATGATGATTTATATATTGAATCTAATCATTCTGGAGAAAGTCAAGACAATAACATAGAATTTGGGTTTAATTTATCAGGCTCATACTCTCAAAAAAAAAGTGGAGAAAGTTTTTTACACTGGGTTTATACAAACGATAGCTCCAAAATAGGAGATTTTATAATCTTTGCTAAAAAGCGGCGCTTGAAAGTAGATATTCACATAATAAATCCAGATTTGCTGAAAAGTTTTATTTTGAACAATAGCAATAAATTACCCAGGATATTAAGAGACTTGCTAGAAGGAAATAGTCAGCAAGATTTTTTTGAAAGCAACATAATTACTCCAGAAATGTATCTGCCATTAAAGCAGATTATCAATTGTCCTTTTCAGGGGATGATAAAATATATCTACTTGGAAGGCAAGTGTTTAGAACTAATTGCCATAAAATTAGATCAATTGACACAAAACCAGAAACCCACAACTAAATCAATAGTCCTCAAAAAGGAGGATATTGAAAGAATTCATGCAGCCAAAGTAATTTTAATCAAAAATATTAATAATCCCCCCTCATTAATGGAATTAGCTCATCAAGTAGGCTTAAATGATTACAAACTGAAAATTGGTTTTCATCAAGTATTTGGGACAACAGCTTTTGGTTACTTGCATCAGCAGCGGATGGAATTCTCACGTCAACTGCTTTTAGAACGAGGGATGAGTATCAAAGAAATAGCCCGTGCTGTTGGATATGCAAACCAAGGTTGTTTTGCAGCTGCTTTTCGTAAGCGGTTTGGGGTTAATCCCAAATACTATCGACTGGAAAAACTAGCACTGAACCAACCTTAACCCCCCATTAAACCTCTGGGCCACTTTGGGTCAAAAATCAAATCAAACCATTAACCATACTCCTGTTCTCAAAAAAATCCGTTTATCGCCAAAAATAATCCGTCTTGCAGCTGAACAAGTATTTTAAATCACAGGCAAATCATTGTAGTCTTCTTGAAATACATTCCTAACTGTTATAAGAAGATATGTCAAAAAAGCTGCAATTATTCACAGGTCTTTGTTTGACTGGGGTAGTGGTTACAGGCAAACCTGTTTGGGGATTTACCCAACTGAATCAGGTGAAAATTCCCGCCAGTACTGGGAAAGAATTGATATCTCAAAATTCCACACCCCAATCTACAATTATTGTCAATGGGGTACAAGCTAACCCAACCGAGAAAGGTGTCGAGGTGATTTTAAAAACCACTGAAGGAGAAAAACTACAAATCACAAATCGCAGTGTTGACAATAGTTTTATTGCAGAGATTCCCAATGCTCAATTGGTTTTACCCAGTGGGGATGGGTTCACATTCACTTCTTCCGGATCAGTTCCGGGTATTACCGAAATAACCGTTACTAATATTGACCCTAATAGTATCCGCGTGACAGTCACTAGTGACGAGGGACTACCAAAAGTTGAGTTATTTAATAGCAGTCAAGGTTTAACCCTCATCATAACACCTCTTGTAACTTTCCCACAAAAACCTCAACCAGAAAAGACATCACAACCGCCAGAAAGCCCAGATGGAAATCAAGAATCTATAGAATTAATGGTGACTGCAACACGTACGGAAGAAAACTTGCAGAATATATCACGTTCTGTAACTGTGATTAAACGCGAGGAAATTGAACAGCAAGCCAAGTTAACAACCAACTTAGCTGATATTTTGGCTAAAACTGTTCCTGGCTTTGGCGCGCCCACGAACCGTAGCAACACATTTGGGCAAAGTTTACGCGGTCGTAATATTTCAGTTTTAATTGATGGCGTCCCTCAGAATGCTAACTTGCAATCAATTCCCGCCGCACTCACAACTATAGATCCAAATGCGATTCAACGCATTGAAGTTGTTCGCGGTCCTAATGCGATTTATGGTGGTCAAGGTACTGGTGGTGTAGTCAATATTATTACGAAAAGGCCAAGCGGTCAAAGACTAACTTCTACAACAAATATTGGTTTGGATAGTTCTTTGACTCGTTCTGCAGATAGTTTTGGCTATAATCTGTCACAGGAAATATCTGGGACAGAAGGTGTATTTGACTATACTGTGGGTTTTTCTTTAGCGACAACTGGAGGTTTCTTTGATGCACAAGGCGATCGCATCGCTAATTTTGCAGGTGATGAAGATAGCAGAAAAATCAATGCTTTAGCTAAGGTAGGAGTGGAATTAAGTCCAGACAAACGTCTACAATTTACTTTTAATCATTTTGACCAAAAACAAGATACTAATTTTATTTCTGATGAAGCAATTGATGAAATTCCCGGAATTCAAAAATCTCGCGCTCTCAAGCTACCTGAAGGAACAACTGTGATTGGCCCTAGTGATGGGAGCTTTATCAAAAATACTTTATTCAGTTTAAATTACACTAATGACAATATTTTAGATAGTAAACTTCAGGCTCAAGCTTACTATCGTAACTATGGTTTTGGTGGAGGAATTCCTACTAATAACTTGAATGGAAGGTTACGAGCTATCACCCAGTCAGAAGGTGAATCTGAACAGTTGGGTGGAAGATTGCAAGTTGAAACACCTTTCAATTCTCAGCAAACCCTGAGTTTACTTTGGGGAGTTGATTATCAAAAAGAACGTAGTTCTCAAAGATTTAATATTTTTGACCCTGAGGAGTTTGAAGCATCAGGAAACCGAGTTTTTCGCAAGATTGACGAGCGCACTTTTGTTCCAGAGTATGATTTTAGAGAACTGGGTATATTTGGTCAGCTGCAATGGGATGTCAGCGATAGTTTACGGTTCAGCGGTGGCTTACGTTATGTGAATATAGGTGTGAGTTTAGAAGACTACACTACCGCAGAATTTCCCCGTCGGGATATTCAAGGTGGCGATCGCAGTTTTGATTCCACTGTTCTTAATGGTGGTATCGTCTATAAATATACCCCACAGATTAGTGTTTTCGCTAGCTTTGCCCAAGGGTTTTCTGTGCCAGACTTGGGTCGTGTCTTCCGCAGACCTCCTGGAGGTGTAGTCAATATTTTAGATTCTTTGCAATTAACAGAACCACAGAAAGTAGATAACTACGAAATTGGCATTCGCGGTGAATGGGAGAATATCCAAGGGTCACTTTCTGGTTTTTACAATTATTCTGACTTAGGTTCAAGTTTTAATTTTAACCCTGACACTGATTTCCTAGAAACTGTTCGCGCTCCCCAAAGGATTTACGGTATAGAAGCTGCTGTTGATGTCCAGACTGCTGAAAGTTGGAAACTCGGCGGTACAGCAACTTGGATAGAAGGTGAAAATGATGACGATGATGATGGGGAGTATTTAGCACTTAATAGTATTACAGTTCCACCTTTGAAATTGACCGCTTATATAGAGAACCAAACTCTCCCAGGTTGGCAAAACCGATTACAATTACTCTATTCAGGCAATCGCCATCGCGGCTTTAATGATGAAGTTGAGGATGGGAAAATTAGCAGTTTCATTACCGTGGATTACCTGAGCAGTATTAAAGTAGGTGAAGGTGAACTACAGGTTGGCATTCAAAACTTGTTCAATAACCAATACTTCCCAGTTTATTCACAATACTTTGCACCTTTCTTTGACAGTGCTAATTATGCCGGAAGAGGTATAACTCTAAGTGTTGGATATAGAATTTTCTGGTAAATACTCAACACAGGATGGGTACATGGCTCACCCTATGTATAAACCTTAAAAATAATCCTACAAATATATCAGAAATAAATTTTGCATAAATTATGCCAATAAGAAAATTTTTTTTCGGTAACTTTATATCCTTATTATTAACTATTGCCACAGGTTTGATTATCATAAGTTGTGGAATTAATAATACACGAAATTTTCACTTAAACTCTGTTGATATAGATCCAGTGCGGGTGGTCAGACACGCTATGGGTCAAACCAAAGTACCTTTCCATCCCCAGAGAATAGTCGTCTTAGGTGGCTTAGATAATATTTTAGCTTTAGGAATCAAACCAATAGCAGCCACAACCTTAAGCGATAACAATTTTGTGCAATATTTAGACGATTTAACCGACGGAATTGAGAAAATTGGCATGAATGGTCAACCCAATTTAGAAAAAATTTTATATTTAAAACCAGACTTGATTTTAGGGTTAGATTGGGATGCTAATTTATACGAGGAATTATCTTTAATTGCACCCACAGTTTTAGCACAGGGGGATATTGACTGGAAGCGGTGGTTAACAAAATTTGGTGAAGCACTTGGTAAAACAGAAAAAGCAGAAAAATTACTGCAAGACTATGACCAAAGAATCAAAAATTTACGTCAACAGCTGGGTGATAATCTTCCACAAACCCAAGTATCCTTAGTGAATTTTTGGAAAAGTTATGCTCGGATTTATATGAATCGCTCATTTGGAGGCTTAATTTTACAGGAAATAGGTTTACCTCGCCCTATATATCAAAATCAAAATAAAACTCAAGAAAATATTTCCTTAGAATTAATTCCCAAAATAGAAGGTGACGCTGTTTTTCTGATACTAGGAGGACATAACGAATCAAAGTTACAACAATTCATTAATCATCCTTTGTGGTTACGGTTACCAGCTGTACAAGAAAATCGTGTTTATCCAGTCACAAGTGATATATGGATTGCTTCATGGGGAATTATTGGAGCTAATGGAGTTGTGGACGACATATTCAAATACTTAGTAGGAAAAAATTTGCCATCTTCATAGGCGTAATTAAGCGTAAAACAGCGAGAATTAGCTGAAAAATAATCACTCCTGTACTCTGAAATCAGCCTCCAGATATAGTTTGCTCATAGCTAAAACTTATGAAAATTGGGTTACAGCAATATTGGAACTTACTCGTAGAGTATCTTAAACCCCAAGGGGGAAGCGTTGCTAAGTTTGCCATGGCTCTTTTGGGTAGTATCGGACTACAATTAGTTAATCCCCAAATTCTGCGTTACTTTATTGACACAGCTGTAGCTGGTGGTTCAGGAGAAAATTTATTCTTAGCCGCTTTAGTATTTATCACTGTAGCTTTAATCACCCAACTGATGACCATTGCTGCTACTTACTACGGCGAAAATATAGCTTGGAGAGCCACCAACGCTTTACGCGCCGATTTAGTTGACCATTGTTTGCAACTAGATTTATCTTTTCATAAATTCTCCACACCAGGGGAATTACTAGAAAGGGTAGATGGTGATGTTCACACTATGAAGCAGTTCTTTTCTAGATTGAGCGTTCACATATTTGGGAACTTGCTGTTGATGTCGGGTGTGATTGTAGTATTCTTTGCAGAAGATTGGCGAGCCGGTTTAGCCATCGCATTTTTTAGCCTAACAGCATTATCTACTTTAATTCGCCTGCGTTCTATAGCTGTCCCCCATTGGAGAACTTATCGTCAAATTAGTGCTGATTTTTTTGGTTTCGTGGGTGAACAACTAGCCGGAATGGAAGACATCCGCGCCAATGGAGCGAAAAGCTATGTAATGCAACGCTTCCACAAAATTTTACAAAGCTGGCTACCCATCTTTCATCAAGCCCGCTTTGCTAGTACTATTCTTTGGGGTACAACTAACGGTATTTTTACCCTAGGGACTACCATCGCCTTAAGCGTTGGTGCTTACCTTTGGAGTCAAAATATTATTACTATCGGTACAGTATATTTACTATACTATTACACCAATTTACTCAGGGAACCCATTGAACAAATTCGCGACCAATTTGAAGATCTGCAACAAGCAGAAGCTAGTATTTACCGGATTCAAGATTTACTCGCAGTTAAATCCCAACTCACTAAAGGAGGGGAACAGAAACTCCCTCACGGCGCACTTGCAGTAACTTTTAATAACATTTCATTTAGCTACAATCACCGAGAATCTGGCGTTGAAGATTTGGTATTGCAAGACATATCTTTTAATTTACCTGCTGGTCAAGTATTAGGCTTATTAGGGCGTACAGGTAGCGGTAAATCTTCTTTAGCCCGGTTATTATTGAGACTATATGACCCACAATCAGGCTCAATTGAGTTAGGAGGTGTAGCAATTAACCAAGTTCCCATGACAGATTTACCTAAACACGTTGGATTAGTAACTCAGGATGTGCAATTGTTTCAAACAACAGTGCGGAATAATCTCACCTTTTTTGACCACGACATTAGCGAAGAACGCATATATGAAACTTTAGAAATATTGGGATTATCACAATGGTTGTATTCATTACCCCAAGGCTTAGATACAAATTTAGGACCAGATAGTAGCGGCTTATCTGCGGGACAGGCTCAGTTACTCGCATTTACTCGTGTGTTTCTCAAAGAACCTGGTTTAGTGATTTTAGATGAAGCTTCTTCTCGTCTCGACCCCATCACCGAGAAATTAGTTGAAAGGGCTGTTGATAAGTTATTAACTCGGCGTACAGGCATTATTATTGCTCATCGTTTAGCCACTGTACAAAGAGCAAACCAAATTTTAATTTTAGAACAAGGTAGAGTGAGTGAATATGGTCAACGAGAAGAATTAGTTAAAAATTCTCAATCGCGTTTTGCCCAGTTGTTACAGACAGGCTTTAATGATTTATTAACCTAATACCACTTTTTTCTCCAGTTCGCGTCCTGTGAGTTTGAGGAACTAAGAATTACAAATTAACAACATATCATGGAATCAACAAAAAAGTGCAAACATTGGCAGTTACTGTGGCGACTGATTTGCTATAAACCAAAACTATACATCATTGATAGTATCTACTGGATTTTAATTATGGGCTTACCTGCCCTACCTGGTTTAATCATCAGGGAATTTTTTAATAGTTTAACTAATAAAGCTATATTGGGATTATCACCTATAAGTTTAATTACATTATTACTAGCTCTAAATTTGGGACACATCGCAGTTATATTTGCGGGACGTATCACCAAAACTCAGCACCGTTTTATTATGCGCTCATTACTGCGATTTAATTTGTTAGATAGCTTGTTTGAAAATCACACTCCACAGCCAATGATTGTTAATCAAGAAGCTGAAAAGACCGCATCACAGGGGGAGATAATTAGCTATTTTCGTGATGACGCTGAACAAATAGAAGACAACGTTGCATGGATATCAGAAATTTCTGGAGAAGGAATATTTGCTGTTTTTTGTTTAGTAATTTTATTGAGTATCAACGTGCAAATGACACTATGTGTGTTTTTACCCTTAGTAGCTATGTTGGCTATTATTCAACGAGGAGAAAATCGGATTAAGAAGTATAGAAAAGCCAGTCGCCAAGCTACTGAAAAAGTTACAGGAATTTTAGGTGAAATATTTGCTTCAGTACAAGGGATTAAGGTTGCTGGCGCAGAAAGAAATGTCCTGGATTATTTTCGTACTTTAAATGACCAACGTCGCCAAACCATGATTAAAGATAGCCTTTTGAACGCTATTCTCAATTCTGCTTTTCAAAATATGGTGACTGTCGGTACAGGGATAATTCTACTCTTGGCTTCTCAATTAATGCAAAGTGAGACCAATCAGTTAACAGTGGGTGACTTTGCTTTATTTGTCTATAACCTCTCTTTTGTCACTAGCTTTTTTACCTCTTTTGGTGCCTTTCTAGCGTTGTCTAAGCAGACAGAAGTATCTTTTGAACGTATGGCTAGTTTAGTATCTGCTGTATCGGAAAATGCATTAGTAGCCCCGAATCAACTTTATTTAAATGACTTGAATAATGCACAGAAACCTTTGCCAAAAGTAGAACAACCCTTGAGAAATGAAAAGGATAAACTTCAAATTTTAACTATATTTAATTTAACATATATTTATCCTGGTACTCACCAAGGAATTAAAGATGTTAGCTTTGAAATTCAGCGCGGTAGTTTGACTGTAATTACTGGTGAAATTGGTGCCGGTAAAACTACATTACTGCGTTTATTGTTAGGATTGTTACCTAAACAAAGGGGAGAAATTTACTGGAATGGAAATATAGTGGAAAACCCTGGTAATTTTTTTGTTCCACCTCGTAGTGCTTATACTCCCCAAATTCCTCAGTTATTTAGCTACACTCTGCAAGAAAATATTTTATTGGGTTTGTCTAAAGATAACCAAGATGTAGCCATAGCTTTAAACATGGCTGTGTTTGAGAAAGACTTGGCGACTATGAATGAAAACTTAGACACCATAGTTGGTTCTAAAGGAGTGCGGTTGTCTGGTGGACAAATACAACGGGTAGCAGCAGCTCGAATGTTTGTGCGTCAACCGGAGTTACTGGTATTTGATGACCTTTCCAGCGCCTTGGATGTAGAAACAGAATTAACGTTATGGTCGCGGATATTTACCAAGAGCAATACACAAGGGGAAAATCTTTGGACACCAACTTGTCTTGTGGTTTCTCATCGCCCTTCTGTATTGCGTCGCGCTAACCAGATTGTTGTGCTCAAAGCAGGTAGAGTAGAAGCACAGGGGACATTTGATCAAATTTTTAGGGATAATTCGGGTATTTTCACTCCCTAGTTCCCATAGCATTACCAGCTAAATATGCTGTTGTCCAAGCACTTTGGAAATTAAAACCACCAGTGACACCATCAATATCTAAAATTTCTCCGGCAAAGTAAAGTCCGGGAATTAACTTACTTTCCATGGTTTTAAAGTTGATATCTTTGAGCTTAACACCGCCACAAGTGACAAATTCTTCTTTAAAAACTCCTTTCCCTGTAATTAAATATTTTCCCTGAGTTAGTTCTTGGACCAGCTCATTTAATTTTTTGTTGGATAGTTCTGCCCAACGGTCTGCTGTAGTTATACCCGCTCGATCAATAAGATATTGCCAAAGGCGATGGGGTAAGTCAACTCCCCGATGTAAAGCTATGGCTTTTTGTCCCCATTGGGTCTTAACTGCTAAGATTTGTTCCCGCATTTGTTCTTGATTGAAGTCAGGTAGCCAATTGACTAATAATGTGGCTTGATAGCAATTTTCGTGGAGATATCTTGCACCCCAAGCCGAAAGTTTCAGGACAGCAGGGCCACTCATACCCCAGTGGGTAATTAATAATGGCCCTGTTTGTTCTAGTTGGGGTTTTACCGTACCAGGTAACCGTAATTGTACAGAGTTGACACTCACCCCAGCCAATGACCTGAGCTTGGGGTCAGGAATATTAAAGGTAAATAAAGAAGCAACAGGGGGTTCAATATCATGACCAAATTCCCTAGCGATTTTATACCCGACAGGGTTGCTTCCTGTGGCTAATAGTAAGCGATCGCACTGTTTAGTTTCTCCAGATTTTAACAGAATTTCAAACCCTGGTGCTTGAGGTAGTTTTTTCACAGCAACCACTGGTGTCCCAGTGCGTAGTTCTACCCCACATTGAGCCGCCCCTTTGATTAGACATTCTACAATAGTTTCTGAAGTATCTGTAACAGGAAACATCCGCCCATCGGCTTCTGTTTTTAACCTAACACCCTGGTTATTAAACCAATTAACCGTATCTTGAGCTTGAAACCGAGTGAAAGCACCCCGCAAGGCTTTACCACCCCTGGGATAATTTTGTACTAATTTAGCTGGTTCAAAGCAAGCATGAGTAACATTACAGCGTCCTCCACCAGAAATGAGCACTTTTGCCAGTGGTTGACGAGTAGCTTCCAGTAATGTGACTTGGGCGCGAGGATTAACTTCAGCACAAGCGATCGCCCCAAAAAATCCAGCTGCGCCACCCCCAATAACTACAATGTTTAATGGCAATAGTTTAATATTCAAAGCTAAAAACGTCTCTATATGTAGCACCTACCTCTAGGCTAGCGACTATTTTCACAATTCTAGAGGTTCAAACAAGTCTTTTGTTGCCCCGCAAACTGGACAAACCCAATCTTCTGCGATATCTTCAAAAGGTGTTCCCGGTCCTATACCGCCATTAGGGTCGCCTATTTCAGGATCATATTCGTAACCACAAACCGTACATACATAATTTTCCATAGTTTTTACCCCTTGGGATCACACATTCACACTACAAGCGCCACCAAGTTCTTTGCATATAGCTCACAATTCCTGTAGCCATCGCCCCGAGTACTAATACTCCTATTACTCCACCTGGAATAAAGGTCAAAACACCAAAACCTCTAAGCAACCACACTCCTACCCCAATACCAAGAAGAACGCCAAAAACTTGGGTTAGTGTCCGACTTAAAGAAGATTGACTCATGATAATGTGCCCCTCAAATCAAGCTCAAGACTGTTTTGTTGACATTATGAATATTTTCATCATTCTCAACAACCGCCAAAAAAATCTGTTTTTTAGCAATAAGTTCCGGATTTTACTGCAAATTATTGGCAATCAACCGAATTTTTTCAAGTCAAATTAAATTTGACTATTGATGTTGACAAGATAAATTTGTTATCAGACAATCTATATTATATAAATGCAAGGACAATTAAAAACATTTTCTTTAATTATGTACATATACGTATGAAATTGTATTTGTGCAATTCTGCCCGTTCCAAATGGGATTTTCATCCAGAAGTAGTTGTATTTTCTGAGATTCTAACTTATGGTTTAAAAAACCGTGACAATAAATACAGTTTATTGAGTAAACCTTCGGAATAATGTAGTACAAAAGATTGGTTTCAGAGCATGGCCCTGGAACCAAAATTGAGTTGGTTGAAATTAATGCTATTTATATAGCTCGCAGTTTCAACGCTGATAGGTGGAGAAGTTGAGGAGTAACTGGAATCAATATGTCTGCGTCTCATATCTCAGACTCAATGATTAGAGGTTTGAACATGCCTTGGAGTCAAGACAAGGAATCGTCACTCATGAAGGGTGAAATCTTGTTGCAAACAGAATCCCATACAGCTTGGGGTGGATCTGTTACCGCCTGTATGTATCTACCGTTATTGCGATCACAGGTATGGCAGCAATTAACTGATTACCCTCGTTGGGTACAATATTTCCCTGACATCACTAAAAGTGAAGTTTTGTCCAAAGGTGAAGTTAAACGGGTGTATCAAGCAGCACAGAAAACTTTTTTATTTTTTACGGCTCAAGTCGAAATTTATCTTGATGTTGTAGAGTTACTAGGACAAGAAATTCAATTCCGGATGCAAAAAGGCAGTTTTCTTGATTTTACAGCTATTTTAGATTTAAAAGATTTTGGCAATGGCACTTTGTTGGCATATCAGGTCAAAGCTACCCCTAATATACCCATCCCAGCAGTTTTTATTCAGCAAGCCATGAATTTTGAGTTGCCCGCAAATATGCGTAAAATGCGACAAGTCCTATGTAAAATTCAATAAAGGTAATGTCACAGGTAACAACTATTTTGGAATTTTGGTTTGGTCATCTAGATGCAGGTGATTATGGTAAACCGAAGGTTGATTGATGATTGACTTCATCCTGGCAAGGATTTATCTTGCACAGGAAAAAGACTTTGTACGGTAACCAAAACCAAGTTCATAGTTTTAGGCTAATTAATGACTGAGACGCGTTCTCTGTTGGGGAACGTGTCTTTTTGGTCTGAACTCAAGAAAACTGCCTTGATATCCATATTTGGTTGGCTTTTAAACCATAATTCTTCTAGCTCATATTCAGTAAAGTAGAAACCTAAATTAGCAGCAAAATTGACTATTTTAGTTTTACTCCAATGAAAGCTGCCGAAAAATCCACAACAACAGCACTTATTACAGTACTGTTCATAAATAGCTTGATCTGACATCAAAATTTGATAAAAAGCATCAACTTGTTCTAGAGACATAAATTTTGAACTTGTAAAATTTTTCGTAGTTTACTAAAGATTACAGTAATTAATCACACCTTTCAGTTTCAATCATCAGCTTTTACGACTCTTTATTTATTTCTAACAATAAAAATTTATCACTAAGTAAAGTTTTCAGTAAATACATAAATACAAGTAATAGGGTATTTATTTTCTCCCTTTCTTTGGTTACATCAATGCTACATCCCAGTGCTAATACTTTACGTATTTTCTCCCAATAAAATTTTAATAAAAATTGACTGTTTTAAGATGGTGCTTTGGGCGAGGCGAAAACACGCCCTCTTGAATTCTCAGTAAAAAATTAAAAGTAGAAGATTAAAAATGGTGCGTTGTCCTCTAGGACAACGCACCCTACAAAAATGGGTTTGGATTTATTTAATCATTTATCTGAACTACCCCACGGATGAATCCCCTGAATTCCAACTTACCACGTAAGTTTCCTTTACCCTAACTGACTCTCACTCCTGTACATCGTGGGATCAGGTGTTGGAATCTGGGGGAAATTTGGAGATTTCCTCCCCAGTGATTTCCTACATCTCCCAGTCTGTGGCTATTCTTAGCCGGTAAACACCTCCGCAGGTAAGCGACTGAAGGAAAGGCGCTCATTCTGTACATCCACAAAAATTGTGTCACCGTCGTTGAATTCACTACGCAACATAGCTTTGGCAATTTGGGTTTCTAATTCTCTCTGAATTGCTCGCTTGAGTGGACGTGCTCCATATACAGGGTCATATCCTACTTCTGCTAAAAAGTCAAGGGCATGATCTGACAATCTCAGGGACATCTTGCGATCGCTTAATCTTTCCCTTAATCTTTCTACTTGCAACAAAACAATTTGTCGCAGTTCTTTTTTATCTAAGCCGTGGAAGATGATAATTTCATCAATGCGGTTGAGGAATTCTGGACGGAAACTATTTCGCATTGCTTCCATGACGCGGCGACGCATTTCGTCGTAAAGTGTAGCGTCTCCAGCAATATCGAGAATATACTGTGAACCGATGTTACTGGTCATGATAATAATCGTATTTTTGAAGTCCACAGTATGACCTTGAGCATCAGTAACACGACCATCATCAAGAATTTGCAAGAAGATATTGAAAACGTCAGGGTGTGCTTTTTCGATTTCGTCGAACAGAATCACTGCATATGGACGACGACGAATAGCTTCCGTTAACTGTCCGCCTTCTTCGTAACCCACATATCCGGGAGGAGCACCAATTAGCCGCGAAACTGCGTGTTTTTCCATGTACTCTGACATATCAATTCGCACTAAAGCTTCTTCAGTGTCGAACATATAGGCCGCCAGTGCTTTGGCTAATTCGGTTTTACCCACCCCTGTAGGGCCCAAGAAAATAAAGCTGGCTGTGGGACGATTTGGGTCAGCAAGTCCAGCACGCGATCGCTGGATAGCATCTGCTACAGCCGTCACAGCTTCGGATTGTCCAACTACCCGATGATGCAGTTCATCTTCTAAATACAGCAGTTTTTCTTTTTCCGACTCTACTAATTTGCTGATGGGAATTCCAGTCCACTTAGAAATAATTTCTGCAATGTCAGCTTCAGTGACTTCTTCACGCAATAGGGATTTACCAGTTTTTTGGGCGTTGGCTAGTTCCGCTTCTGCTCCTTCTAATTTGCGGTGTAAATTAGTTAATTTGCCATATTTCAACTCAGCAGCACGATTCAGGTCATAATTTCTTTCAGCTTGCTGAACTTCTAAGTTAACCCGGTCAATTTCTTCTTTAATAGACTGAATTTTATTGATAATATCCTTTTCAGACTGCCATTGAGCAGTTAAAGTTCTTTGTTCTTCCTTAAGATCCGCAAGTTCCTTTTCAATTCTGTCTAAACGTTCTCTGGAAGCTGCATCAGTTTCTTTTTGCAAAGACAGCTTCTCCATTTCCAACTGCAAAATCTTCCGGTCGATTTCGTCTAGTTCTTCCGGTTTAGAAGTAATTTCCATTTTCAGGCGGGCCGCGGCTTCGTCTACCAAGTCAATGGCTTTATCCGGTAAGAAGCGATCGCTAATATACCGACTGGACAATGTAGCAGCTGCAACTAAAGAACTATCGGATATTTTTACCCCGTGGTGGACTTCATAGCGTTCTTTCAAGCCACGCAAAATAGAAATTGTATCTTCTACACTGGGTTGATCCACATAAACCTGTTGGAAGCGTCTTTCTAGAGCTGCATCTTTTTCGATATATTTACGATATTCATCTAAGGTTGTGGCTCCAATACAACGCAATTCACCCCTGGCCAACATAGGTTTTAACAAGTTACCAGCATCCATAGCCCCTTGTGTAGCCCCAGCACCGACGACGGTATGAATTTCGTCAATAAATAAAACTATATTCCCCCCAGATTCAGTAACTTCCTTTAATACCGCCTTCAGGCGTTCTTCAAATTCCCCGCGAAATTTAGCGCCAGCTATTAAAGCCCCCATATCTAAAGCAATCAATTTCCGGTCTTTGAGGGACTGGGGGACATCACCAGCAATAATCCTTTGTGCTAGTCCTTCAGCAATTGCAGTTTTACCAACACCTGGTTCACCAATCAGTACAGGGTTATTTTTGGTACGCCGAGACAGAATTTGAATTGTGCGCCGAATTTCATCATCCCGCCCAATTACTGGATCAAGTTGACCTTGACGTGCTGCTTCTGTGAGGTCACGCCCATATTTTTCCAGTGCTTGATATTTTCCCTCTGGATTTTGGTCGGTCACTTTTTGACTCCCACGAATTTGCTTAATGATATTCTTGAGCTTGCCTTCGTCTAAACCAAATTCTTGAAATAAAGTTTTACCAAAGCGGTCATCTTTGGCGTAAGCCAGCAATAAATGTTCAATTGAGATATATTCGTCTTTGAAATCTTGACGATATCGTTCTGCTTTATCTAAGAGTGTATCTAAGCTGCGTCCCAAAAATACAGATGTGCTACTACCAGACACTTTCGGCTGTCGTTGAAGATATTCATCAGTGCGATCGCGGATTTTTTGCAAATCAACACCCCCCTTGGTGAAAATACTGCTAGCTAGTCCTTCTTGTTCTAGCAGTGCTTTCATCAGGTGTTCGCTTTCGAGTTGCTGTTGTTGATATTGTTTAGCAACATCTGGAGTATGGGCGATGGCTTCCCAGGCTTTTTCGGTAAATTGGTTAGGATTAGTGGGTTGCATAAATTTTTGCAATAATAAAGAACCGCCAAGGATAAATACCTTCAGGCTGCACCGACTTAAATTTTCTATCGTTAATCCATATTGTAAGCAGCAGCCCTGATTAGCGAGATCGGTGTTCACGTCTTCTGTGAGTGGTATTTCCCTTCCCCCACTCCTGAATTTACAAGTATTCTTAGGAAACACTGACCATAACCCACATGATTGTTTACAAAAAATCACAGCAGAAAGCCCACCCGCTTCTAGCTGTGGGAGTGTCAACAATTAGTACCTGTTGAGATTTCAAAGAGACTGAATATACCTAATCAATTCCAAAGTCAGTTCATAGTATTCTTCATCTTCCTGTTCCTGAAACAGCTTTGCACCTTGATTAAAATCAGCTATTGCACCTTGCTTATTTCCCAAGCCAAGACGGGAAATTCCTCGCGCCACGTAAGCTTTGGCGTAGCTAGGATTCAGCTTGATAGCTTGATTAAAATCAGCTATTGCCCCTTTATAGTCTTCTAAACTACTACGAGCAATTCCCCGGACACGGTAGATATCAGCATCATTAGGATTCAGCTTGATAGCTTGAGTATAATCAGCTATTGCCCCTTCATAGTCTTCTAAACTACCACGAGCAAATCCTCGATTATGGTAGATATCAGCATCATTGGGATTAAGCCTGATAGCTTGAGTATAATCAGCTATTGCCCCTTCATAGTCTTCTAAACTACCACGGGCAAGTCCCCGGGCATGGTAGATATCAGCATCATTAGGATTAAGCCTGATAGCTTGAGTATAATCAGCTATTGCCCCTTTATGGTCTCCTAAACCACCACGGGCAATTCCTCGATTATGGTAGATATCAGCATCATTAGGATTAAGCCTGATAGCTTGAGTATAATCAGCTATTGCCCCTTTATGGTCTTCTAAACTACCACGGGCAATTCCTCGATTATGGTAGATATCAGCATCATTAGGATTAAGCCTGATAGCTTGATTAAAATCAGCTATTGCCCCTTCATAGTCTTCTAAACTACCACGGGCAATTCCTCGCAGGAAATAGGCTTTAAAAAACTCAGGATCAATCTTAAGCACTTCTGAAAAATCAGCGATCGCACCTTGATATTGTCCTTGTTCCAGCTTCTCTATACCTTCAAAAAAATAATTACGTGTTTGTAACTGCTTTCCCTGTTTCCACTTTCCAGAGTTGCTTACATCACATTGATTTGTATTGCACATTGCAGCCACTACCTGGAGCTGTGCTAAGACTATGAATATCCCTAATACTGTACTTGGTATTATTCTTAGCAACCTGGCAAATTGGGTATTTTTCGTTTTAACTACCATCTGTCACCGCCAATTATTGGTTGTGTATATCATAACACCAAGTGGAATTACCCACTTCCAATCAACAATTAAATTAAAGACGGTGACAACGAAAAGCCATCCCCTCCGGGATTGCGCGGGGCGCAATCCGGTTCTGTAAACAATCACATCCTGAATTTTCACCCCAATAGGGAGGATAAGCTAACCAATTCACCTCCCCAAACTATTATTTCCTAGCAATCACCCAGACTGCATGCACAATTCCAGGAACATAACCCAACAAAGTTAACAGGATATTAATCCAAAAATCTATACCAAAACCTACTTGTAAAAACACTCCTAGCGGGGGAAGAAAAATAGCACATAAAATCCGAATTAAATCCATGAGAACCTCCTAAGCAGATTAAAACCAGATGCTTTTTAATTTAAACACTATGTACAAAACAAACCACACCCATCAGCCACCGCTAATTTTGGCTTTGTAACCTAACTTAGTCAAAATCTCTAAAATTTTCTGTTTGTGGTCGCCCTGAATTTCAATTTCGTTATCCTTAACAGTACCACCACTACCGCATTGAGTTTTCAACTGCTTAACTAAACTTGCTAAAACCTCTGGCTTAGTTTGGAAACCGCTAATCACAGTCACAGTTTTACCTTTGCGTCCCTTACGAGAAGCTTGCACCTTCAAATTTTGCTGCTGGGGTGGTAGTTCGGGAATCCCTCTTTCTGTAGCCGAAGAGTTATCATTACCAAACTCGCGGTAGACAAAGCCATCGTGAGAAGATTGAGAAGAAGACATAAAACCTTTGATTAATAAAAAATTACACTAACTCACTGTTTTAGTGTTTCATACAATTGTTTACCACAATAGCCTACATAGCAAAGCCATAGGCACAAAGACACAAACAACGTAATCAAGATCTTGCACTCCCCGCCTGCTTTTATGATAATTAAATTCATCGTGTCATCAAAAATTTTCCGTGACTACTACACCCCTCTCTCCAAATTACGGATTAAATACTCAGGTTCCCGACGTACAAGGACGCTTTGGACGCTTTGGCGGTAAGTACGTCCCGGAAACACTGATGCCGGCTTTAGCTGAACTAGAAACAGCTTATCAACAATACCGGCACGACCCCAGTTTTCAAGCAGAATTACAACAACTACTCCAAGACTATGTAGGACGCGCTACACCCTTGTATTTTGCCGAACGCCTCACAGCTCATTATGCCCGCCCAGATGGTACAGGACCACAAATTTATTTAAAGCGGGAAGATTTAAATCACACAGGCGCTCATAAAATTAATAATGCATTAGGTCAAGTATTATTGGCAAAGCGCATGGGTAAGCAAAGAATTATTGCTGAAACAGGCGCTGGACAGCATGGAGTAGCAACGGCGACGGTTTGCGCTCGGTTTGGGTTGGAATGTGTAATTTATATGGGCGTTCATGATATGGAACGTCAAGCTTTAAATGTATTCAGAATGCGATTAATGGGCGCGGAAGTTCGTCCAGTAGAAGCGGGAACCGGAACCCTCAAGGATGCAACCTCTGAAGCTATCCGAGATTGGGTCACGAATGTGGAAACAACTCACTACATTTTGGGTTCAGTAGCAGGCCCTCATCCTTATCCCATGATAGTGCGGGATTTTCATGCTGTGATTGGTCAAGAAACTCGCACTCAAGCTGTGGAAAAGTGGGGCAATTTACCTGATATTCTCATCGCTTGTGTGGGTGGCGGTTCCAATGCTATGGGATTATTTCACGAGTTTGTCCACGAGCCTTCTATCCGCTTAATTGGGGTGGAAGCAGCCGGTGAAGGTGTAAATACACACAAACACGCTGCCACCTTGACAAAAGGAAAAATTGGTGTATTGCACGGCGCAATGAGCTATTTATTGCAAGATGAAGAAGGACAAATCATTGAGGCACACTCAATTAGTGCAGGTTTAGATTATCCTGGGGTAGGGCCAGAGCATAGTTATTTGAAAGACACCGCACGGGCTGAATATTACAGCGTCACCGATGCAGAGGCTTTGGCAGCCTTCCAACGACTATCTAGATTAGAAGGAATCATACCAGCTTTAGAAACTGCCCATGCCATCGCCTATTTAGAAACCCTCTGTCCTCAACTGAGTGGTAGTCCCCGCATTGTCCTTAATTGTTCTGGACGTGGTGATAAGGATGTGCAAACTGTCGTCAAGTTTTTAATCCCAGAATAACTCGGATATCTCACATTATTCTTCATCATTATCATTAAACTCTTGTGGGGTGGGCATCTTGCCCGCCCCCACAAAAAATCCCCCACCAGGCGGCAGGGGACTTTTATTACATACCTACAAAACCGGTAGCGGAATTAACCGAACTTACCAGCAGTGGAGGCAATTAAGAATGCAGCATAGGTGAGGACGTAGCCAACAGTGAAGTGAGCTAGACCCACCAAACGAGCTTGAACGATAGAGAGAGCAACGGGCTTATCTTTCCAGCGAACCAAGTTAGCCAGAGGAGTACGCTCGTGAGCCCAAACAAGGGTTTCAATCAACTCTTGCCAGTAACCTCTCCAAGAAATCAAGAACATGAAACCAGTTGCCCAAACAAGGTGTCCGAAGAGGAACATCCAAGCCCAAACAGACAGGTTATTCACACCATAGGGATTGTATCCGTTAATCAACTGAGCAGAGTTAGCCCAGAGATAATCACGGAACCAGCCCATTAGGTAAGTAGAGTTCTCGTTAAACTGAGCAACGTTACCTTGCCAAATACCTAGATGTTTCCAGTGCCAATAGAAGGTTACCCAACCAATGGTGTTTAACATCCAGAACATAGCTAGGTAGAAGGAGTCCCAAGCGGAGATATCGCAAGTACCGCCACGGCCTGGACCGTCGCAGGGGAAAGCATAGCCGAAGTCTTTTTTATCCGGCATCAGCTTAGAACCACGAGCATCCAAAGCACCTTTAACCAGTACTAAGGTGGTGGTGTGAATAGCCAAAGCGAAAGCGTGGTGTACCAAGAAGTCGCCGGGGCCAATGGTTAAGAATAGGGAGTTGGTGCCAGAGTTGATGGCATCCAACCAGCCACCTAACCAAACGTTGCTGTAGTTAGGATAGGCTGTGTAGGCGATGCTGTCAGGGTTAGATAAAAGAGTATCTAAACCGTACAGTACTTTACCGTGAGCAGCTTGAATGAACTGGGCGAACACAGGCTCAATCAAAATTTGCTTTTCAGGAGTACCGAAAGCAACTACTACATCGTTGTGTACATACAAACCGAGGGTGTGGAAGCCCAAGAACAGCGATACCCAGCTGAGGTGAGAGATAATCGCTTCTTTGTGCTGTAAAATCCGGTCCAGTACGTTCCCCTTGTTTTGTTCTGGATCATAGTCACGTACCCAGAAGATGGCGGCGTGGGCGAAAGCACCAACCATCAAGAAGCCAGCAATATACTGGTGGTGAGTGTACAACGCTGCTTGAGTTGTGTAGTCCTTAGCAATGAATGCGTAAGGAGGCAGAGAGTACATGTGCTGCGCTACCAAGGAAGTAATGGTTCCTAGTGCTGCCAAAGCGAGGGACAGCTGGAAGTGCAGTGAGTTGTTAATGGTGTCGTATAGACCTTGGTGAGGCAGGTTAAATTGACCTTCACTCTTGCTACCAGGGATTAAACCGGATTTGGAATTCAGCATTTCTTTAATGCTGTGACCGATTCCAAAATTAGTCCGGTACATATGACCAGCAATGATGAAAATAACTGCGATCGCCAAGTGGTGGTGAGCCATATCGGTCAGCCACAAAGATTCTGTTTGGGGATGGAATCCACCTAAGAATGTCAGAATCGCTGTACCGGAACCTTCAGATGTACCAAAAATATGGCTGGCAGTATCAGGGTTCTGAGCGTAAACCCCCCAGTTACCTGTAAAGAAAGGAGTCAAACCTGCTGGGTGGGGTAATGTGGTGAGGAAGTTATCCCAACCAACGTGCTGTCCCCGAGATTCGGGAATAGCAACGTGAATCAAGTGACCTGCCCAAGCCAGAGAACTAACGCCGAACAAACCTGATAAGTGGTGGTTCAGTCGGGGTTCAGCACTCTTAAACCAAGAGAGGCTAGGACGGAACTTTGGTTGTAAGTGCAACCAACCAGCAAATAAGAACAATGCTGCCAACAACAAAAGGAACACAGAACCGGTGTACAGCTCGCTGTTGGTTCGCATACCGATGGTGTACCACCAGTGGTAAACACCAGAGTAAGCGATGTTCACCGGATTACTTGCGCCACCTTGGGTAAATGCTTCAATTGCAGGTTCGCCAAAGTGGGGATCCCAAATCGCATGGGCAATGGGACGGACATGAAGTGGATCTTTAATCCACTGTTCAAAGTTACCTTGCCAGGCTACGTGAAACAGGAGGCTCGAAGCCCACAGGAAGATGATTGCCAAGTGACCGAAGTGAGTGGCGAAAATCTTTTGGTAAAGATTTTCTTCCGTCATGCCATCGTGGCTTTCAAAGTCGTTTCCAGTGGCGATCGCGTACCATATCCGACGAGTAGTCGGGTCCTGTGCGAGATCCTGGCTAAATTTTGGAAATTTTGTTGCCATAGGTTTGATAATTCCTCTGACCTTTAGCCATCAGGTGTCAGCTTGTGGAGTTCTGAGTTTTGAGTACTAAGTTTTGAGCTTTTATTCATTACTCAGCACTCATCACTCATCACTCTTGAACTGAATTGCTACCCTACTGAAAGGATGTGTGCGTGGAAGAATGCCCAGGTTGTCACAATTCCTCCTAAGAGGTAGTGAGCCACACCTACAGCTCGACCCTGAATGATGCTCAGAGCCCGAGGCTGAATTGCTGGTGCTACTTTCAGTTTGTTGTGTGCCCAAACAATGGACTCAATCAATTCTTGCCAGTAGCCACGACCACTGAACAGGAACATTAAACTGAATGCCCAAACAAAGTGAGCGCCCAAGAAGAGTAGACCGTAGGCAGATAAAGCACTGCCATAGGAGTTGATTACTTGTGCAGCTTGAGCCCACAAGAAGTCACGCAACCAACCGTTAATAGTGATGGCACTTTGGGCAAAGTTACCATAGGTAATGTGAGACACATTACCTGCTGCATCTACTGTTCCCCAGACATCTGATTGCATTTTCCAACTGAAGTGGAAGATGACAATAGATAGGGAGTTGTACATCCAAAATAATCCGAGGAACACATGGTCCCAACCAGATACTTGGCAAGTACCGCCACGACCAGGACCGTCGCAAGGGAAACGGAAGCCTAAGTTCGCCTTGTCTGGAATCAGACGAGAACTACGGGCGAACAACACACCCTTGAGCAGAATCAAGACCGTGACGTGAATGGTGAAGGCGTGGATGTGGTGAACTAAAAAGTCCGCTGTACCCAAAGCAATAGGCATCATTGCTACTTTGCCACCTACAGCCAAAATACCACCACCAAAAGCATAGCTAACTGGTTCTAAGGCGTTGGGAGCAGTACCACCAGGTGCTAGGGTATGCAGGTTTTGCACCCACTGAGCAAATACCGGTTGTAACTGAATTGCCGTATCGGAGAACATATCTTGGGGACGACCCAAGGCACGCATTGTATCGTTGTGGATGTACAGTCCAAAGCTGTGGAAGCCCAGGAAAATACACACCCAGTTCAGGTGAGAAATGATAGCATCCCGGTGACGAATCACACGATCTAGCACGTTGTTTTGGTTAACAACAGGATCGTAATCCCGCACCATAAAAATTGCCGCGTGAGCCGCACCGCCAACAATCAAGAATCCACCTATCCACATATGGTGAGTGAATATACACAACTGCGTTGCGTAGTCCGTTGCCAAGTACGGATACGGAGGCATTGCGTACATATGGTGAGCAATGATGATGGTCAGCGAACCCAGGAAAGCAAGGTTAGTTGCTAACTGAGCGTGCCAAGATGTGGTCAGGTTTTCGTACAGACCTTTATGACCTTCTCCTGTGAATGGACCTTTATGGTTTTCCAGGATTTCTTTAATACTGTGACCAATACCCCAGTTGGTACGGTACATATGACCTGCAATGATGAACAGAACCGCGATCGCCAAATGGTGATGGGCAATATCGGTCATCCACAAGCCCCCTGTTACAGGGTTTAAACCGCCCTTGAAGGTAAGGAAGTCAGCATACTGACCCCAATTCAAGGTGAAGAATGGTGTTAACCCGTTAGCAAAGCTGGGATACAAATCTGTTAACAAGTCTTTGTTCAGAATGAACTCATGAGGCAGGGGTATATCTTTAGCAGCGACACCTGCATCCAAGAGTTTGTTTACTGGTGCTGACACATGAATTAAGTGTCCAGTCCATCCCAAGGAACCACAACCTAGCAATACTGCCAAGTGGTGATTCAGCATTGACTCTACATTCTGGAACCATTCCAGTTTGGGAGCGCGTTTATGGTAATGGAACCAACCAGCAAATAAGAACAAGCCCGCTAGTACCAAGCCGCCAATAGCTGTTACATAGAGCTGGAATGAGCTGGTAATACCCCAGCCCCGCCATACTTGGAACAAGCCCGAGGTGATCTGTATACCGTGGAATCCTCCCCCGACATCACCATTTAAAATGTCTTGTCCGACAATAGGCCAAACCACTTGAGCGCTGGGGCTCACATTTAAGGGATCACTTAACCAAGCTTCGTAATTCGAGAACTTAGCACCGTGGAATAACATTCCGCTTAACCAAATCGCTACTACGGCTAAGTGGCCGAAGTGGGCTGCGAATATTTTGCGGGAAATGTCTTCTAAATCGCTGGTATGTGTATCAAAGTCATGGGCGAGGGCATGAAGGTTCCAAATCCATGTGGTGGTTTTAGGACCTTTGGCTAAAGATCTGTCGAAGTGTCCCGGCTTTGCCCATTTTTCAAATGAGGTAGGAACCGGATCTTTATCGACTATGACTCTTGCCTTCTTTTCCTCTCGCTCCGGAGGACTAATCGTCATTCGACCTCCTCTCTTGATAAGGAATGAGGAATCATAAATACCACACAGTTAACCCTACTCGCAAACTACAGAAACTCCTGGAGCAGTGATGAAGAGTCTATGTGGAAGTTTGTTTCTGTTGAATTATAGAGTCATTACTGGTGCATTGTTAAACACATTTTAACAATAATTCAAATTAGCTGAAATAATTGCCTTATAAGCTTTTCATATTCCAAGTTTTGAGCTAAAAGTCAAGATTTTCTTCATTTAATTTACAAAGCCTAACAATTCGTAATATTTATGGTTCAACAGTTCAACATAACTTATGTAGATCATGCAATTTAATAGTCCCCTAAAAAAAATTATGTTTCAATTGCTACCTTAAAAAAAATCAAGGAAATATTAATTATTGTAAAATTACCTGAGAAGCCGAAAAGAAAATGTTGTCAGGTGTAGGAGAATTTCATCTTTTGGGCTATGGTGTCAGGTGCACAGTTTAAGCCACAATAACTTAGTCAGTTACTGACAACTCTCACAAGGATGAAATACATGAAATCGTGGCAGCAAGCGGTGTTAAATCCGATATTTTCGATGAGATTGACTCTTTTTAAGTGGCTCATGGCATTGGTGCTAGTATTGAGTTTAACCAGTTGTGCCGAAAAAGTTGCTAGTCAAGAAGTCCCTGTAAGCCATATAAATAACCCTTCCGAAATTTCTCAGATATCTAAAAAATTTTCCGAAATTTCCCCACCAGAAGTAATCCAAGAACTACGTTTAAGTCTGGAGAATCATCGACCCCAGGTGACAATAGTTACTCCCCAACCAGATGAAATTCTGCAAAACAATACAGTCACAGTCAGCTTTGAGGTGAAGGACTTAGCAATATTTAAAGATCCTCAACTAGAACTAGGGCCTCATCTCCACGTAATTCTTGACAATCAACCTTACATAGCGGTTTACGACGTAAACAAACCCTTAATCTTACCAGACCTCTCTCCAGGTACACATACCCTGCGGGCCTTTGCTTCTCGTCCTTGGCACGAAAGCTTTAAAAATGAAGGTGCTTATGCCCAGACAACATTTCATATTTTTACCAAAACTGATGATAATAACCCTGATCCTACTCTGCCAGTGCTAACCTACAGCCGTCCCAAAGGGAATTATGGCGCAGAACCAATCCTATTAGACTTTTACTTAACCAACGCTCCTCTGCACCTGGTCTCTGAAGATAACCCCAACGACACAGTCAGCGATTGGCGCATCCGTTGCACGATTAATGGTGAAAGCTTCATTTTCGATCGCTGGCAAGCAGTTTACCTCAAGGGCTTCAAACCTGGTAAAAACTGGGTAAAACTAGAATTTCTTGATAATCAAGGAAATCCCCTCAAAAATGCTTTCAATACCACAGCTAGACTGATTAATTACCAACCCAATGGTCAAGACACTCTGGCAAAAATTGTCAGAGGAGAATTGAAGGCGGATGAAGTGCGTAGTATTGTAGACCCTGATTACATTGCTAAGAAACAAGTCACTGAACCTACGCCAGAACCACAGCCCCAGGTTATTCCTGAAAGTCAAGTTCCAGAAATACCGCCAACAGAATTAAAAGAACCGGAAATAACTCCCACCCCTGAAGTTGAAGAACCACAAGCGCCAGTAGTTGCACCTTCACCCACTGTACCCCCCACACTACCAGAGATGATTGAGACCCCTGCATCACAAGGAGAACCGGCAATAATTCCCACCCCTGAAGTTAAAGAACCACAAGCACCAGTAAGTGATTCACCCCCAGAGGAACAAAGACCAGAGGTAACGCCAACAGATAAAGAATCAACATCGTTACCCACAAAAATCGCTCCTGATCCTCAAGAACCAGGATTAAAAAAATATTTCGACCCTGAACAACTGCCCAATATTAAAGTATCTCCTGCTTTACCTCCATTACTTCCAGAAACTACCCCCATACCACAACAGAACCAAAGGGCTGGGGAATACAAAGTTACTAGTATGGAGGAATAAGAAAACTGGCATCCTCACAGACAGATCAGAAACTTTGATATGTTTTTTAAAGCGATCGCTCATGACCAATTTCCTACCTTACAGTCAAGGAGATTCTGACAAGCGATCGCTCCTGCAAATTGAGAAAATTTACTGAAATCTCAAAAATAATAATCCACAATTATTACAATACAAGCTTATCACTTCACCAACATACTCTCACAGAACCATACACTTGATGATTCACCGATGTATTCACTAAAACGAAGTTAAAAAACCATCATCAAACCTTCGTAATCTCTTCCATAAAAAACAAACAAATGCGTGGTAAGTTTTAAATCCATCGTATTCCGTTCAAGGCTCTTACCATACTTATGCAATCTTTACACAGCCAACACCTTGAGGAATTAGTCAAGAGTAGTAGTATAGATTTACACTTAGCTCAATTAAATTTTAAATCTCTCCAAGACGTATCAGCCTATGAGTATCTATTAATTTCTCAGCATCTTCCCCGTACTAACAGTGGAATGGTGAAAAATAGTTGGTTAAAGCGCTATAATCACCTCACCGCAGGCGGTTGGTGGTGTTCTGGTCTAGATCCTCTCAATAATTGGCAATCCATGGAATGGGGATGTTTTAAACCAAACCAACCTCGAATCAATAAAAATGGTAAATCCATCAAGTACGAACATCCACCCAGTACACCAACAAGGGTATTTTGTCTGCGGGTAACATTAAAAATTTGGCAGCAAGTCTCTCAACGGTATAATCTACCCATGCCCAGCAATATCAACATTGATCTCCATGGATGTGCTGAGGGATTTTGGCCATGGGTAATGGAACAGGATTTACCCGTAATTATTTGCGAGGGCGCGAAGAAAGCAGCAGCATTATTAACACAAGGATACATAGCCATCGCCATTCCGGGAATTACCAGTGGTTATCGGGTTGTTAAAGATATATTCGGTAAAGTGACCAGTCGCCAGTTGATTCCTGACTTAGCAGCCTTTGCTATAACCAAGCGTCGTTTTTTTATTTGCTTTGATTTTGAAACTCATCCCAGAAAAATTGCTGCTATCAATAATGCCATTTCCCAACTCGGTTGTTTATTGCAAGAAAAAAAATGCCCTGTCAAAGTTATGGAACTTCCAGGAATAGAGAAAGGTGTTGATGAGTTAATTGTTGCTAAAGGTGCAAATGCTTTCGAGAAAGTTTATCGCCAAAGTACAGATTTAGAAATTTATTTAGCCCAAAGCAAACCCCATACTCAGTTAACTATTCTCCCTGCACTCACACTCAACTGTCCTTACTTAGAAAATATATATTATCCTACTGCTGGATTAGTGGGAGTCAAGTCAGCCAAAGGTACTGGAAAAACCACAGCACTGCAAACCATTGTTAACACAGCTAAAACTGCAAATAGACCTGTATTATTAATTACACACAGGATTCAACTAGGTCGGTTTTTGTGTGAGAAAATTGGTATTCAATGGGGATTTAATCATACCGAAAGTTCAAAGCTAGCAGATAACACTTTACCTATGATCAGCGAGCCATTGAAAAAAACTAAGTCTTTCGGTTTATGTGTTGATTCTATTTGGAAACTTAACCCTCAACATTGGCGAGGAGCAATATTAATTTTAGATGAAGTAGAACAATCTTTGTGGCATTTACTTAACAGCAATACTTGTCAAGATAAACGAGTTAAAATTCTAAAACTATTTCAACAATTAATTTCTACAGTTTTGACAACTGGAGGGTTAGTAATTGCTCAAGACGCTGACTTATCAGACGTATCTTTAGAATACTTACAAGGATTATCAGGAATTAAATTAACCCCTTGGGTACTAATAAATCAATGGAAACCCCAGAGAGGCTGGAATGTAACTTTTTATGATTCTCCTAACCCCACACCATTGATTCATCAATTAGAATTAGATTTAATAGCAGGACGTAAATGCTACGTTACTACTGATAGCCGTTCTGGTCGTTATAGTTGTGAAACCATTGAAGGATACTTGAAAGAGCGTTTAGAAAAACTACGCCAGCAATTTCCTAAATCTATAGTAATTAGTAGTCGTACAACCAGCACACCTGGTCATCCAGCGGTTGATTTTGTTGGAGATATTAATCAAAAAATTCCTGAATATGATACTGTTTTTGTTACTCCTAGCCTTGGTACAGGAATTAGTATTGATATCCAACATTTCGACCGAGTTTATGGTATTTTTCAAGGAGTGATTCCTGATTCAGAAGCACGACAGGCATTAGCAAGAGTACGAGATGACATACCACGTGTTGTCTGGTGTGCCAAGCGAGGAATAAGTTTAATTGGTAGTGGTAGCACAAATTATCGACTACTATCTGATTGGTATCAAGAAAATCAAAAAGAAAATTTAGCCCTGCTGAGTCCGTTACATAGAATAGATGTAGATTTACCATTAGTTTATGACCCCATACATTTGCGTACTTGGGCAAAATTTTCTGCTAGGGTAAACGCTTCTATTCGTTTGTATCGGCAGTCAATGCAAGATGGTTTAATAGCCGATGGACATCAAATATGGATGCGAAGTAACGCTGTTCACAATAACATTATCCGTGACTTGCGCCTCGCATTTTTAGCAACAGATTCCCAGGATATAGAAAATCGTAAAAGATTGGTTGTAGAAATCCTTAAAGTGCAAAAAGATTGGGCAGAAAAGCGTCAAAAAGCTAAAGATATTAAATACCAAATTAGAGAAATTAAGCAACAACATCAGTTATCAGCCGCCACTGCTGTAGCTAAAGCACCAGATATTACTTATGTTGAATATGACCAATTATTAAATAAACATTCTCTTTCAGAAGCAGAACGACACCAAATTGACAAATATAAACTTAAACAAAAATATGGCATTTCCGTTACTCCTTTATTAAAGTTGAAGGATGAAAAAGGTTACTATTTTCAATTACTCATTCATTATTATCTTACTCATGAAAGTGAGTATTTTCATGTCAGAGATCACCAAGAATGGCATCAACAATTATTGTGTGGTGATGGTAAAGTTTTTCTCCCCGATTTAAAAACTTATACCTGCAAAGTTGAAGCTATGAGAGCGTTGGGAATGGTGCAATTTTTAGAACCAAAAAGAAAATTTACAGAACATGATAGTGATTTACTATGGCTGAAAGATATAGCATTGCAGCATAGTAAACATATCAAAAGATTACTTGGTATTGATTTAATTAAGGGAAAAGGCAATATTTCACCAATAAATATACTAAGCCGACTGTTAAATTTAATGGGTTTAAAGTTGAAACGGGTAAATGAGTTTTATAAAATTGATTCAGCAACCTTCTTTGATGGTAGGGAGAAGATATTTACAGCTTGGCAAGAACAAGATGAATTACTGTTAGCCAGTATAAAAAATACTAGTAACAAAAAGACACATTATCTCGTGTATTGTTAAATACAAAAATCACAGTGAAATAAAATCAAAGGTGATAATAATATCCACGGATTGTGTCATTAAAAAAGTAAATTTATTGAGGGAAATAGATAACGAGCAACATTAAGCAACTTGCAAATTAGTTTCTTCCTCCATAGGTTCATAACTATGATTCAACTCCTCAATTCCTCGGTCAATTAAATCTAAACCTTGGTGCACTGTTTCAATTACACTTAACTGTCCCCGTAACTCAGCAGCACCAACAAAACCTTTGGCGTACCAAGTCATGTGCTTACGGGCTTGACGTACACCGCGATCGCCTTTATGTTCCCACAATGCTTGTAAATGATCTCTGGCACATTGCAGACGTTGAATTGGATTTGGTGCTGGTAATATTTCCCCAGTCTTCAAGAAATGGTCAATTTCTCCTACCAAAAACGGATAACCTAAAGTCCCACGAGAACACATTACCCCATCAGCCCCCGTTTGTTCTAAGCATTTGACAGCAGCTTCTACTGAAAAAATATCACCGTTTCCAATTACGGGAATAGAAAGAATTTCTTTGACACGGGCTATCCATTCCCATCGGGCATTGCCATTGTACCCTTGAGCGCGGGTGCGTCCATGTACCGTAATCATTTTTGCCCCAGCATCTTCCATGCCCTTAGCAAAATCAACAATGGTAATTTCTTGATCATTCCAACCAATGCGGGTTTTCACCGTAACGGGGACATCAACAGCTTTAACTACCTCCCGCACAATAGCTGCGGCTACTTCTGGTTGACGGAGTAAAGACGAACCGCCGCCATTTTTAGTAATTTTATTCACCGGGCAACCCATATTAATATCAACAGTATCAGCACCTTCGCCAACTGCTTTAATGGCTGCTTCTGCTAAAAAATCCGGGCGACAGTCAAATAATTGAACACTAATGGGTCGTTCTTTGGGGTCCACCTCCATAATTTTCGGTAATTCTTTGACATAGTGCAACCCGGTAGCATTTACCATTTCTGTATACAACATCGAATCTGGAGCATAGCGACGTACCAAACCACGAAACACCATATCTGTTACCCCAGATAAAGGCGATTGAAGAACTCGACTGTTAACCTCAAAAGAGCCAATTTTCAGAGGTTGAGAGAGTCTAGCTTTTAAAGTAGGAGAAAGTGTAACCATAGAATTTAAACTTGTCAAACTTAAAGATGATGATATTTGGCTTATTCAGATCTGTGTAAAGTTTTTGTAAAATTTAACGCCTGGGTAATTTGTTCAACAGTTCAAGTGTGATGTACCAACTCAATATAGCAATACTGATGTACTATAAAAAGCCCATTTAAAGGATAGCATATGATGTAAAGCTGTTATTGATTACATAATCCATTTTTTTGGCTATTTATCCTGGGTAAATCTATGGTTTGTTACATCTAAAGACGGCAAACACCACTTTGAGATTACGGTTCACCCTAATTACTGAAAGTATTAATTCTCATACATTAGACAAAGTGAGAGCAGATTTCTCGATGAACGAACTAAATACATCCTTTAAAATTAACCGTACCGTCCAAGGATCGGGAAACCGTCCTTAATGCATCGGCTATAACTGAACTTTTCAGTATATGTATCAGGATAACTTGAGGTTTTCACCGCAAGGAAGCCTAACTAAAGGTTGTTAATGTTGAACTAACTGTTTTTTTAACGAGTTAGTTTAAAATTTAGTCCCTTATATTCCCTCCCATTCATTCATTTGTAGTTATACGGAGCCAGCACTTAAAATGGCAAAAGTAGTTGGAATTGACTTAGGTACAACGAACTCTTGCGTAGCAGTTATGGAAGGTGGTAAACCCACAGTTATTGCTAACGCAGAAGGTTTTCGGACAACACCATCAGTTGTGGCATTTGCCAAAAATGGTGATACCTTGGTTGGTCAAATCGCCAAACGTCAAGCGGTGATGAACCCTGAAAATACGTTTTACTCAGTCAAACGCTTTATTGGCAGACGCTATGACGAAGTAACTAAAGAAACCACAGAAGTTTCCTACAAAGTACTGAGTAGCGGTGGTAACGTTAAGCTAGATTCCCCAGGCGCTGGCAAACAATTTGCTCCTGAAGAAATTTCTGCAAAAGTTCTTCGCAAACTGGTTGAAGATGCCAGCAAATATCTTGGTGAAACCGTCACCCAAGCTGTCATCACTGTTCCAGCATACTTTAATGATTCCCAACGACAAGCTACAAAAGACGCTGGTAAAATTGCAGGTATTGAAGTTTTGCGGATCATCAACGAGCCTACCGCAGCTTCTCTAGCTTATGGTTTTGATAAGAAAAGCAACGAAACCATTTTAGTATTCGACCTTGGTGGTGGTACTTTCGACGTATCCATACTAGAAGTAGGCGATGGAGTATTTGAAGTACTGGCTACTTCTGGTGATACTCACCTAGGTGGTGACGACTTTGACAAGAAAATAGTCGATTTCTTGGCAGAACAATTTAAAAAAGAAGAAGGTATTGACTTACGTCAAGATAAACAAGCATTACAACGTTTGACTGAAGCCGCAGAAAAAGCCAAAATTGAGCTTTCTAGCGTCACCCAAGCAGAAATCAACTTGCCATTTATTACTGCTACCCAGGATGGTCCAAAGCACCTGGATACAACTCTGACCCGTGGTAAGTTTGAAGAACTCTGCTCGGACTTGATCGACCGTTGCCGCATCCCTGTTGAAAACGCCATTCGAGATGCTAAATTAGCCAAAGGCGATATTCATGAAGTTGTACTAGTTGGTGGTTCTACCCGCATTCCCGCTGTGCAACAAGTAGTGAAGCAAATATTAGGTAAAGAACCTAACCAAAGTGTTAACCCTGATGAAGTAGTAGCAGTTGGTGCAGCTATTCAAGCAGGTGTTTTAGCGGGTGATGTCACAGGTATCTTGCTATTGGATGTAAGTCCACTGTCTTTGGGTGTAGAAACCTTGGGCGGTGTAATGACCAAAATTATCCCCCGCAATACCACAATCCCAACAAAGAAATCAGAAGTATTCTCCACCGCAGTAGATGGACAAACCAATGTGGAAATTCACGTCCTTCAAGGTGAACGAGAGTTTTCAAATGATAACAAGAGCTTAGGAACCTTTAGACTTGATGGTATTCCTCCAGCTCCAAGGGGCGTACCACAAATTGAAGTGACCTTTGATATTGATGCTAATGGTATTCTCAACGTTACCGCTAAGGACAAAGGTACTGGTAAGGAACAATCCATTAGCATTACTGGCGCTTCTACTTTGGATAAATCCGACGTTGACCGAATGGTGAAAGAAGCAGAACAAAACGCTACTGCTGACAAAGAACGTCGTGAAAGGATTGAACGCAAAAACCAAGCCGATTCCTTGGCTTACCAGGCCGAGAAGCAGCTGCAAGAATTAGGTGATAAAGTTCCTGAAGCTGACAAGACCAAAGTGGAAGGTTTGGTCAAAGACCTACGTGAAGCCATTGGCAAAGAAGACGATGAGCAAATCAAGAAGCTGACACCAGAATTGCAACAAGCATTGTTTGCAGTTGGTAGCAACATCTATCAACAAGCAGGTGGTGATGCAGCTGCGGGTACTGGATCTCAAAATGGTGGTTCAACTCCCCCAAGTGGCGGTGATGACGTAATTGACGCTGATTTTACCGAAAGTAAGTAGTTTTAAATATTTATCTTCATTCAATTAATTTTTTACCTATCCAAGCTTATGCTTGGGTGGGTATTTTTTAAATGGGTAAAAGTTAAAAATAAGAAGTCAGGCTTTCATGTTTTGACTAAGCAACGAGACTTTAGACATGGGCATAAGCAGGTAGCGTAGCGACTTCTATATCTTGCACGTGAAAATATGAATGTTAATTCCTTCACTGTTCATCAATATTTAGCACTTTCCTCAACAGTGCTTGGTCTTCTACTTTCACTTTCAAACGACCATTTTCTACATCGCGAATCCAGCTCTGACTTTTACCTGTCAACTTTGCCAACTCCCTCTGGGATAGCTGCAAATTTTTTCGCGCTTGTAGAATTTGTTCGCCGGGTAAATCACTAGTAGTTTGTGTCTTTCTTCTACTTTTTACAGTTCGCCGTAGCTTTTTTGGCGATTCCGAGCTGTGCTGTTCCCATTCTGGTGGCAGTTCAAAAGACAAAATTCGCGCATTCATCAACATATTCCACTTACCACGGGGGCCTGAATCTGTAAGGCGGGTGTTAGCACTACCATCATTAATCCAAAATTCTAAAGCCTCCTCTGGGTCTTCGGGAATAAGCATTAACTTTGCCCATAAAGGTTGAATTTCTAAAGGGTAAGTTACTGGGTCAAAAATCGGTTTTATGCCATGATGGTTGAGAACTTCCAAATCACTTTCAAAAGTTCGTAGTAAGCGTTTACGTTCTTCTCGTTGTCTACAAGCAATAGCAACTTTTTCTTCACCGTAAGCAATGCGTAGTAATGTAGGAATGGTGATGCGTTGTTCTCTACCCATTTTGGTTTTAAACAGTAACCACAGCATCAATCGCACTGCACCTTCATGCTGTTGCCAAATGCTCATAACCGTAGTTAATAGCATTTTGGGTAAACTGCCATATTGATAAAATGCACTTCTATCTTTACAGCCTTGTTTATTTAAGAAATATTGAGACCAGATTCCGGCTTTGACTTTAAAAGTTAGTCCAATCAAATATTTACACCCTAAATCATCTTCTTGAAAGTGATGCTGAATATTGATTAAGTGCCACAAACGGCTCTTTTCTACTGAAAAGCCTAAAATCCGACCTTGTTGAGGCCACTCAATAGCAATCATCAATGAACAAGCTTGCTGTACGATATTTTTGATTAAAGCTAGTTTGGCATTTTTGCTTAAATCCTTACGTTTCTCTAAGCCCAAATATTTTTCAATTTGGCGTTCATCAATGGCAAACTCCTGTTCCCAAGGTTGGTCTAAGGATGTAGCATAAGCGGCAAATATAAGATGAATGCAAGCAGATCTAATATCAAGCGATGCAATTGCTGGTAACTCATTTATGCTATTTTTCCCCTGGGCTTCTTGGCTATTGTTGACTGGAAGTGAATCTTGAAGATGAAAGCAAATTGAACCCCGTCCTTGTTTAACTTTTCGTTGATAACATAAGTAACCTTCTGCGGCAATTTCCCAATTAAGAGATGTACGTTGTGCTAATACATTGCAAGCCTCCCAAATTACAATCGCTGAAGAAAATGGATTATTCTTACCATTGGCAAATAAATCTAAGCTAGGTGCATCTCTGGGTTCAACCTTGCATCTGCCTTTTTTTGCCTGCCAAGGTATAGGCGAATTGGTTGGACAAGCTATTACACATTGGGGTTCAGGATAATAGCCCTCACAGTTATTACAAAGACCAGGGTCGATCCAGTATTCATCATTCTCTATTTTAATTGCACCCGTAGGACATTGGGGGCGGCAGTTGTCACATCCAACGCAATTGTTGTTAGGAATTGTATAAGGCATACGGCTATAGGGGTTCTTCCCACTCTAATCGTTGAGATGTTAGGTTTAAATCTTCCCTGGATGTTTTTTGGTTATCTATCACTTGCCACCAAACTATATTTTCAGCAAAGATAATCTCTGCTTGCTGTAATAAGTCCCCACATCCATATTTTGATTTCCATGCACTTGGAAGATATTTCAGCCTTCTAAGGCTAGACTTACATGACTTCTTTATTAACTATACATTTCATAAATAATTACAAAAGTTTGTTCATAATGAGCCTGGAATGAATTTTTCAGTTTTTAATTAATTTTAACTTTTCAATTATCTTGATTTAAAAATATTAATTGAAGTATTTTTGTACAACACATATTTATCAAAACAGTAACGGTAGAAGTGATTTTGTTTATTAAGAATTTTAATATTTAATGGGGTTAATATTTCTGTTGCTGAGTATACATTTTGATATTTGTATCACCAAAAAAAGCAATATATTTTTTGTTTTCAAACAAAAGGATAAAATTATTTGCAAATTTGTCATTTTTATTCAATAAGTAACAAAATTAAAAATTCTCAATGTAAGAAATGAACATAGAAAATGTATCTGTAAATACTGCTAGGGATAAATTTCATTTTAATATCCAATAAAAACTCTCATTATTTTTATAACAAGTTTAATTCACAGCCTAGATAATGGGTATTTTTTTATATTTCGCAACATCAGGGCTTATTGCTGATAGAGCATAAAATACCCTGTTAAGTACCAGCATTTAAATTGTACATAATTTAATTTTTATAAAAAATAATTTAGTAATAAATTCACTGATTCTATTAATGAAAATAAATCTCATTTAAATATATGAATTACTGAATTAGTAGCATAAATTGCACAAGTGTTGAATGTTAAGAAAGAGGTGATAAAAATAGCCCAAAATATGGTAAATTCTGGGCGAAGTATTAAAATGTAATAATTGATAATGATTATAAATTCATTTCCCAAGATTGTCAAAGACATCCTCAGACCG
>NZ_JANQDJ010000080.1:0-70725 GCF_029891685.1 Umezakia ovalisporum Ak1311
TCAACAAAACTGTTGACGGCTTTTGTGTCCATATTGCGGCTAAAATTGCCTCTCACACTCTACGTCTTTTGCTTCGTCGCCGTTTTGGTATTAATGTTCTCACTTTCCAGTCTCAACCTATTTAATTCACATTAGGCGTAAATGAGAACGCCTAATACAGTTTTTAAATTTTTAACTTGGATTTCTACTGTTTGTTCAATTACTTAATTAAGGTTAAATAAAGTGAATTTCACTATTCAAAACGTTCTGATTGCTACCAATGACGATTATCTAACTGTAGATGTGCGGGTTGTAGATGGTAAAATAGCAGCCATAGCACCTGATTTAGATGTCATCGGTACTATTTTTGATGGTAGCAATAAGCTTCTACTACCGGGTTTTGTTAATGCCCACACCCACTCTTCAGAAATGTGGCAACGGGGAGTTATGTCTATCTTTCCTTTAGAATTGTGGCTAGCGGAGTTATATGAGTTTGCCTCTCTAAATTTAGAAAAAGTTTATCTCGGTGCTTTGGGAACGGCTGTGGAAACTTTACTTTCCGGTGGGACAAGTGTGGTGGATCATTTGGTGTTAATTCCTGGACAAGAATTAGAAACCATTGCTATGGCAATTCGCGCTTATCAAGAGGTGGGAATTCGTGCTTTTATCGCGCCGCTCATTCAAGATGAATCCCTCTCAGCCGGTATACCGTCGGGGGAGTCTGTACAAAAGCATGAGCTTTATTTTCGGACAACGAAAGCAATACTAGAAATTCTAGAAGAGGCTGTGAAACAATTTCATTGTCCCGAAGGGGGTGTGAGTATGTTGGTTGCTCCCACGGGTATTCAATTGTGTACTGATGCTTTATTTAAGGGATGTATTGATTTGAGCGATGGCTATGGTCTTTGTCGTCACTCTCACTTGCTGGAAACGAAAGCACAGGAAAAACTAGCCCAAGAAAAATACGGTTGCAGCGCTGTTGAATATTTACAACGCATTGGTTATTTGAGCGATCGCACTTCCTTGGCTCATTGTGTTTGGTTGAATGATGATGATGTTAACATTCTTGCCCAAAGTCAATGTACGGTTGTTCACAATCCTTTAAGTAACTTGCGTTTAGGTAGTGGTATTGCTCCGATTTTAAAATACCTCCAAGCTGGGGTAAATGTCTCTTTTGGTTGTGATGGTGCTGCTAGTAATGATTCTCAAGATCTGCTGGAAGCTATTAAGATTGGTTCTATCTTGCACAATGTTACAGATTTTGATTATCGCAATTGGATTTTACCGAGAAAGTCTATAGAAATGGCATCATTGGGTGGTGCAAAGGGACTGAATGTGGCGGACAAAATTGGTTCTCTGACTCTGGGTAAGGAAGCTGATTTGGTGCTTTATGATTTAACTAATTTGTCTTTACTTCCCCGTACAGACCCTGTTGGTTTAATAGTTTTAGGTCGTCCCACAAATGTTGTTTACAGTGCTTGGGTAAATGGACGGCAAGTTGTTAGTAATGGTCGAGTTAATACTATTAATGTGGATTATTTACGGCAAGAATTATTTAGGCGCAGCCAGTGGGAAACAAAGCGCAAATCTCAAACTGTGTCAGAACTAGAAGCTCATTATCGCCAAGTCATGGATTTGTGAAACTCAGAATAAATTTCCTTGGCTCGCTTTGGAGGCTAACGCTTGACGTAACCTAATTGCCAGTTTTGTGGTTTTTGTAGTTCACTGAGCTTACCTTGGGCAATTAATTTGAGAGCAATACGAGTGTTTAAAAATCCCTTAATCAAGGTGTAGTGTTGGGGTTTATTAACCCTAGGTGAAATTTTGCCAAGATTCTGAAATCCTCCGCAATAAGTTCGATTTCCAGGTATTGATACTGTGAATAAATCATCACTTTTGTATCCAATAGGAATTACGAAGATAGCGTAAACATTATGTTGTCCACGCCAAGGTTTAATTACTAATCTTTGAGGATGGGTATAGTATTTTTCCCTTTGTGGGGGATTGAATGCTTGTTGCTGACATGTCACTATGGGTGGTTGTTTTGAGATGCGAGAAGAAATATAAGAAAATCCCAGAATGCTAAATAAGCTTAATAAGCTTATTAAAAATAATATGTAAAGTATGAGTTTTCGCACTGGTGAATTGTTAAGTTAGTTCTTTAATCTCATATTTTAGCTGGTAAGTTTAAAAAGCGCTCACAGTTATTTGTTTATTATTTCCATTTTATTTGAGTTAAATATGAAAATTTTTTGTTCTGGTGCTGCTAGGTTTGTTTGGGTGTCAGGTTTGTTTCTGTGTTGATTGTCCTTTTATGCTGGAGAGAGATTAACCTCGTGATGAGAATTTTTAAATTTTATGAGCGATTAAGGGCATTATCGCTTTTCTGTTGTTAATTTAACAAGGAATATGAGTATGAAGTTAAGTTAGCTGGTGTTGATTATGATGTCTGATTCTACTGGTTTCCGGGATACTAAAAATCATTGGGCTAGGTTATTCATTGAAGAATTGGCGGGGCGGGGGTTTTTAAGTGGCTATCCTAATGGAACTTTTCGACCCGATTATTCTGTGACTCGCGCTGAGTTTGCTGCTATGGTTGGGGCGGTGTTTACAGGTTCACCGCGGCGTGAATATGTTCCTTTTACTGATGTACCTTCTAATCACTGGGCGTTAGGTGCTATTAAAAAGGCTTACGAAACAGGTTTTATTGTTGGCTATCCTGATAAGCGTTTTCGCCCCAATGACAGAATTTTACGCGGTGATGTTTTGGTTGCTATGGTCAATGGCTTGGGGATGGCTGCTGATGTTAAACCAGATTTGCTGACTGCATTACCACGATTTTATCAAGATGCAAATAAAATCCCTGGTTATGCTAGAAGTCAAGTGGCTATGGCAACTAGAACTGAGTTGGTAGTTAATTACCCCAATGTTAAGTTGCTTAACCCCAATATGGCCTCAACTCGTGCTGAGGTGGCTGTGATGGTATATCAGGCTTTAATTTATTTGGGTAAAGCTGATAAAATTTCTTCAGAGTATATTGTAGTTCCTTCTGGGTTTGTACCAAGTTCTGAAACTATTAGGGTTGGCCATGGGCGAGAGTTTCGCGGGGTGTGGGTGACCACGGTATGGAATAGTGATTGGCCTTCTAAGCCGGGACTTTCAACGCTACAACAACAGGCTGAGTTGGTGGAAATTTTGGACGGATTACAAAGTCTCAATTTTAATGCTCTGATTTTGCAGGTACGACCAGAGGGTGATGCGTTGTATGCTTCGGATTTGGAACCTTGGAGTGCTTGGTTGACGGGAACCCAAGGAAAACCACCAGAGCCTTTTTATGACCCTTTGGAGTTTGCGATCGCGGAGTGTCACAAGCGTAATATTGAACTTCATGCTTGGTTTAATCCCTACCGAGCTAAGAGTAGCACTAAGTCTACACCCAATGTTAGACCCCATATAGCTTTGACTAATCCTGAAGTGGTTTATCAATGGGGAAATCAACTTTGGATGGATCCAGGAGTTAAGATTGTCCAGGACAGGGCTTACAATGTCATTATGGATGTTGTGGATCGCTATGATATAGATGGTGTTCACTTGGATGATTATTTTTATCCTTATCCTATCCAGAATCGGATTTTCCCTGATAATAAGACCTATGCAGCTTACAGATTAACTGGCGGTAAACTCAGTTTAAGTGAATGGCGACGGGAAAATGTGAATCAAATGGTGTTGCGGCTATTTCAAGGAATTAAAGCTACAAAGCCTTACGTTAAATTCGGCATTAGTCCTTTTGGTATTTACCGACCTGGACAGCCAGAGGGAATTAGGGGTTTGGATGCCTATGATGTGCTGTATGCCGATGCTAAAAAATGGTTGGAGCAAGGCTGGATTGATTACATAGCTCCTCAACTTTATTGGCGCATTGACCAAGCTGCACAAAGTTATCCGCTATTACTGAAATGGTGGACAGAAAATAATCCTCAGCAGCGACATATATATGTGGGGAACAATATCAGTCAACTGGATGGGAAAGCATGGAAAAATGAGGAAGTTAACAAACAAGTGATAATTACTCGCAACCTGGCGGCTAAGTTGTCACTAGGTAATATCTTTTTTAGCATGAATTCGATTAATCAAAATCGTGAGGGAATTGCTGACATATTCAGAAGATCTCTTTATGCTTCCCCAGCTTGTGTACCTGCTATGTCATGGCAGAATGGAGCGGCACCACTTCCGCCGCAACAAGTACAAGTTAACAATCGCCGGTTGAGTTGGCAACTTGGTAATAATCAGTGGGTTCGTTCTTGGACACTTTATCGACAAACTGGTAACAATTGGATACTTCAACGGGTGTTATCTGCTGGTACAACTTTCGCTACTGTACAACAGGCTGGAACTTATGCTGTGTGTGCTGTTGATAGGTTGGCAAATGAGAGTTTGGGTGTGGTGGTTAAGGTTAATTAAAATGTAGTATCTGTTGAACATTCAAATAAATGTAATCCTAGCCGCCGGGAAAGTTCCTCGCACACTTTGACTCCCCGGAGGCTGTTACCACGCATATCTAAGAGTGGGGAAAATACTCCAATGCCGATTTTGTGAGGTACAACTGCTATAATCCCACCACAAACACCACTTTTAGCTGGAAGGCCAACTTTGTAAGCCCATTCACCTGCAAAGTTATACATTCCACAGGTATACATAATGCTGAGAATATCTTTAATGTAACGACTATCTAGTGCTTGTTTGCCTGTGATTGGGTTAATACCTCTGTTGGCAAGGGTGGCCGCCATTAGGGCTAGGTCTTGGCAATTTACCATTACAGCACATTGCTGAAAGTAAAGGTCTAAAACTTCTTCAATGTTATGGTCAATCATCCCAAAGTTAAGCATCAGGTGGGCTATGGCGCGGTTGCGGTGTCCTGTGCTGCGTTCAGAGGTAAAAACTGAGATGTCAACGAGTGCATTGTGTCCGGTGTATTTGCTAAACATATCCAGCACCCGGTTTAAGCGTTCCGTTGCTCCAGACCCTTTGATTAAACTGGTGGTGGCGATGGCACCTGCATTCACCATTGGGTTGTAAGGTCGCTTGGACTGTTCATCAAGAATAATGGCATTGAATGCGTCTCCTGTTGGTTCCACACCAACTTTGGTTAAAACATAGTCTCTACCATGGTCTTCTAAAGCAAGGCCGTAGGCAAACACCTTGGAGATGGATTGAATGGTGAATTGTTGTTGATGGTTTCCCACTGAGTAAGTTTGCCCATCTACTGTGGCAATGCAAATACTGAATAATTCGGGATTGACTTTTGCTAGTTCGGGAATGTAGTTTGCTAGTTGTCCTTCTTTTAGGGACTTGTATTGGGAATATAAGTCGTTGAGAACAGCTAAAAATGGAGCTGAGGGGATTTCTAAATCTTTTGGATGTGCTTGATTTGCCATAAGACTGAAAGTCTGGTGTCTTATTCATATTTGAGTTAATATGGCAAGGGAAAATACTTGTATTATTTATTACATACTTTTTAATCCACTCATGCCAATAAAGGTTTTTTTATTGTCTCACCATCGATTTTAATTTGTTGGTAAAAATTTTTTATTTACCTGATTAGCTGACTTTTTTACGTGTTTTAACAAAAGTAAAAAGTTTCAAATAATACTTACTTTATCAACTTATTAAGTATATGCTGGTAGGGTAGATATAATCAGATCAGTCCAAGTCAAAAGATGGCTATTAAGCTATCTAAAATAAATAATCTCTGCGAGTCTCGTTACAGAAGATTGTTAGTGGCATATCAGCAGTTTATCCACTCAATATAATCAAAGATTGTGAGAGACTTTAGACTTCAATATGTTGAATTATTATCTACAATATTTAATAAATTTATATGTTATTTTAACTACATTTTTCTATCAGGAGTCTTACAGCTAATTAAAAATTAGCAAAATATTAAATTTTCGTATTAAAAATTTTGTTAATTGAAAAAAACGTTACATGGTCAAAATCCTCATTTGAGAAAGGTTTTGCCCTAAAAATTAGAATTGAAATTGAATTTGGTGATGTATATCTACGCTAAAACCCTGATCCCCAAGCTCAAAAATTCATGTTACTGTGTTGCAGTTAATAAACGAAAGTGAAAGCGGAACAAGTTCGAGTTATTAAGAATAGGCCACTTTCAAGTGGCACAAAATCCCGCGAACTAAGAAACTGCTGTTCTACAGTCGCTTTAAAAATCTGACGCATGAATCAAAGATATTTGTGGACTATTGTCGCCCTGTTTCTGACTGCTGTGGGTACGCCCTCAGTCGGTCGCACTCAAACTACTACGGCAAAGGCAGCCACTCTAGTTGCTCAAAAATCATCAGTTGGCGATGCTGTGAAAGTGGGGGAGTTAAAAACCTCAGCAGGGAAACTTACCTCGGATAATGTGATGACAAAGATTCATTCTCACAATATTGGAGGTCGCAAGGCGGCAACCCTGTTTATCAAAAACATTCCAGTTCTCACCTTTTTGAGCTCTCAGCCAGTCACAAGTGTTGATACAAAAGTTGGTGTAATTGAAGAAACTGAGGGACAACAGTCCTTTGCCTCAATTGCCGGTAACTCAACCAAGTTAACCAGTGTAGGAAAGTCTACGAATGCGAACAACCTAAAGAAATCGCTTCATGACGACCCAGTCCATAGAGCTGGTTTAATAGCAGCTAGTATTAACCAGCTGGTCCGAAACAGTCAGGACGCTAAACAGATTACCGTCAGTTGGAACTGTGAGGGCCAATCTACAGTTACCCATCAACCCCAGAATAAAAGTGCCTCTGTGCAACAACAACCAAGGGATTGTACAAGGCGCAGTGCCGGAGGCGATGGCTATATCATCAAAGTTAATGACCAAGAATTGGTAGAAATCAATGCAAAAACGAGGCTGGCAAATACCACCAACGATTTGGCAAAAGATGCGTTGCAAGCAACTAATCGCTTGCGGAGAATAATTGGCAATGCATCTCCCATCAATGAAATTGCTAACCTACCAGAACATTCCAAAATTTCTTTACCACCCCAGGCACAACTGATTTCCACCAATAGACGACTCAGTTTCCGAGGTATAGCTTCCTTTTACGGTCGCGGTTTCGCTGGGAGACCTACGGCAACGGGGGAGAGATTTAATCCAGAAGCCTTGACTGCTGCCCATCGTAGCTTACCCTTTGGTACACGAGTCCGTGTCACCAACATTCGCAATGGTCGTTCGGTTGTAGTACGAATTAACGACCGCGGCCCATTCATTCGGGGTCGAATCATTGATATATCTACTGGTGCAGCTAAAGCTATAGGAATGATCAATACTGGTCTTGCACCAGTGAAGATTGAAATTCTTGGTAGATAACTCTTTAAGATAGGACAAAGGGGAAGGAAAATAGGACTGACGGGATAGTAGTTAGCCTTCCCTGTCCACCTTCCTTCTTTGGCTGCCTTGTCTCTCCCCATCGGGGGAGAATCTTAAAAAGAACTAGGGGTATTTTGTGCGCCTGCTGACAACAGTTGCGGCTTTACGCTGCTATTTAACTCAACGCTGTTCAGAAAATCATCTGAGGGTTCCAGAAGATTTGGAACTAGATGAGATGACTAGTTGGTATCATACGGCTGTCGGTTTGGTGCCTACGATGGGAGGATTGCATCAAGGTCATTTAAGCTTGATTAAAAGAGCAAGACAAGAAAATTCTACGGTAATTGTCAGTATTTTCGTCAATCCGCTGCAATTTAGTCCTGATGAGGATTATGAACGCTATCCCCGCAGTTTAAAATCAGACCAACAACTCTGTATGCAAGCAGGGGTAGATGCAATTTTTGCACCTACTCCCGAGGAAATGGGTGTTTCTCAAAAACTTATACAAAAATTACAAGTTACACAAGTAACTCCTCCATCTGCTATAATTTCAGGCTTATGTGGTCGTTCTCGGATAGGTCACTTTGAAGGTGTAGCGACAATTGTAACCAAGCTTTTCAATTTGGTACAACCTGACAAAGCCTACTTTGGACAAAAAGATGGTCAGCAATTGGCTATTATTAAACGGCTGGTGGCTGATTTGAATTTTCCAATAGAAATTGTTGCTTGTCCAACAGTGCGGGAACCTTCAGGTCTGGCTTTGAGTTCTCGTAATCAATATTTGACTACACAAGAAAAAGAGCAAGCCGCGATCTTATATCGGGGTTTACGCCAGGGATCTGCTGCTTTTAAGGCAGGTGTTCGTGATAGCAGTGAGCTGATAGCAGTGGTACAACGAGAACTCGCAAAGGTTAGTAATCTAATTGTGGAATATGTTGAATTAGTTAAACCGACTACGTTGATGTCTCTAGAAAAAATTGAGGAGGAAGGAATGCTGGCGATCGCAGCTCGTCTTGGTTCGACCCGTTTAATTGATAATACCATCTTGAGCAATCGTCAACCGATTATCGCCATCGATGGCCCCGCAGGCGCTGGTAAATCTACAGTGGCTCGTCAAGTGGCAGCGAAGCTTGGTCTAGTGTATCTAGATACAGGAGCTATGTACCGGGCTGTAACTTGGCTAGTGCTACAACAAGGTATTGCTGTTGAGGATGAATGTGCGATTGCGGAGTTAGTTAATCAGTGTAATATTGAACTTACCCCCACTGATGATCTGCATTTTCCAGTCAGGGTTTGGATTAATGGTGTTGATATTACTGAGGCAATTCGCACGAGTGAGGTGACATCTCAAGTGTCCGCAGTAGCAGCACAAAGTGCTGTACGTCAAGCACTTGTTAAAAAACAGCAAAGCTGGGGTAAAAAAGGTGGTTTAGTTGCGGAAGGTCGAGACATTGGGACTCATGTTTTCCCCGATGCTGAAGTAAAGGTGTTTTTAACTGCATCAGTCAGTGAACGGGCACATCGCCGTCAGCAAGATTTTAAAAAACAGGGTCAACCTGATGTGAATTTAGAGCAGCTGAAACGCGATATTGCTGAACGTGACTGGAAAGATAGTACTCGTAAAGTTTCTCCTTTACAAAAAGCACCAGATGCTCTTGAGATACAGTCTGATGGTCTGAAGGAGTCTGAAGTCACAGCAATAATTGTTAACTATTATCAAGAACGCTGCTCTCGGTTGTAGTGGTGTGACAAGGCTAAAGTTTGGCATTAGTTAATGTCTCTATTATTGGGTTTAATGGCGTGTTGATGAGCGTTTTATTAGCTCTATCTTAACTAATCCAATGTTTTAGTCTTGCCGCAACAAGCGAGAGGAGGGAGGTATTTATTTCAGTGGGGGTTTTGCTGGGGGTTATTAGTAGTTATTATTAATAATGATTAATTTGTAGTAGTTTGGGGGAAATACAACTGTATTTTGTTGGAATCCTCACTTTGGTAGTAGAATGACGATGTTAAGTTTTATATTCTTTATTTGATTGGATATAAGACTGCTACACATAAAACCTGTAATTCCCTGAGCTGCTACAACAGCTTTCAACTGGAAAACAGTAAAGAGAGGATTTCACAAAATGGCATTTACACAGCCCGCTTTACCTTACGATTTTAATGCTCTAGAGCCGTATGGCATGAAGGGCGAGACTTTTGAGTATCACTACGGCAAACATCATGCAGCCTATGTGAACAACTTGAACAAGCTCACCGAAGGTACAGAACTTGCTTATAAGTCTCTGGAAGAAGTGATCCAAATTTCTTTTAAAGATCCCTCTAAGGTGGGAATCTTTAATAATGGTGCTCAAGTTTGGAATCATAGCTTTTTCTGGAATTGCATGAAGCCGGCAGGTGGTGGCGCACCCACTGGTGATTTAGCAGCTAAGATTAATCAGGATTTTGGTGGCTTCGACAATTTTAAGGAAGATTTTTCTAACGCGGCTGCAACTCAATTTGGCAGTGGCTGGGCTTGGTTGATTGATGATGGTGGTACTCTGAAGGTAATGAAGACACCAAATGCAGAGAACCCCTTGGCTCATGGTAAGAAGGCACTCCTAACTTTGGATGTTTGGGAGCACGCTTACTACATTGACTACAGAAATGCTCGTCCAGCTTTCATCAAGAACTTTTTAGAGCAGTTGGTAAATTGGGACTTTGTAGCCGAAAATTACGCTAAAGCCTAATCATCTGTCAGTTTGGCTCAGGTATCTCAAGGTCTAAAAGTCATTTAATTTACGACCACTGCAAGCAGTCACGACTAGTACCGTGGCTGTTTTTACTGAGTAAAAAGTAGAGGCTGCTATGGATAGTAAAGAACTAGCTCAATATGTGGAATCAACAAATAGCATTGCTAAACCTTGGCTATTAGTACAGCTACGGTTGAAGAAATTACAAGAACGCCAAGCCAGTATTTCAGAAGATGCATATGCTAATGAATTAGCGGATATTCATCAAGATTTGATGAATTTGGGTGAATGGTGGTGTGGTCTGGAAGAGGAAGTATTTTAATGGTTAACTCACAAGTAACCATGGTGAAATGATAGCCTAAGTTGGTAATGAACTGATAACGGTGCAGTTAGGAATGGATTATCGGGATGCTGGGGTTGATGTTGAGGCGGGTAGAGCTTTTGTAGATCAAATTCGCAATTTAGTTCACAGTACTTTTAGACCAGAAGTTATTGGGGGAATAGGTGGTTTTGGCGGTTGCTTTCAACTACCACCTGGTTTTAAAGAACCTGTGTTGGTTTCGGGAACGGATGGTGTAGGTACAAAGCTGAAAATAGCTCAGATTCTCAACTGTCATGACACGGTGGGGATTGATTTAGTAGCGATGTGTGTTAATGATGTGCTGACATCAGGTGCAGAACCACTGTTTTTTTTAGATTATGTGGCTACGGGTAAGTTAGAACCAGAGCAATTGACTCAGGTGGTGGCGGGTATAGCTGCTGGGTGTAGCCTGGCGGGTTGTGCTTTGTTAGGAGGAGAAACCGCAGAAATGCCCGGTTTCTATTCAGTAGGTGAGTATGATTTGGCTGGGTTTTGTGTGGGAATTGTGGAAAAAAGCCAAATGTTAGATGGTTCTCAGGTGCAACTTGGGGATGTAGCCATCGCACTTCCTAGTACGGGTGTACACAGTAATGGCTTGAGTTTGGTGCGGAAAATTGTCAGCGATCGCGCTTTGGATTGGAGTGAACGTCCACCATTATTGGGTGGTGAAACTATAGCAGAAGCTTTTCTCAAACCTACACAAATTTATGTCAAGCCTGTTCTCGCATCTCGTCAAGCTGAGTTAGAAATTCATGGTATGGCTCATATTACAGGTGGTGGATTACCAGAGAATTTACCCAGATGCTTGGGTAAAAATCAAAGTATTCACATCCAACCCCACAGTTGGACTATTCCGCCTATATTTCAGTGGCTAGCTGAGGTCGGTTCAGTCAGTGCTGAGGCTATGTACAATACTTTTAATATGGGAATTGGTTTTGTGTTGCTAGTGCCACCTTATCAGGTGGAAAAGACAATTACTTTTTTTCAATCGCAGGATATTTCAGCTTTGGCAATTGGTGAAGTCATTGATGGTTCGGGTACATTGACGGGTCTGCCATAGGTATAATTGACGGTGTACATGAGTTTCTGACCGTTATATAAAACCTAAAAGTTTCCTGCGGAAGAAAGATATTCTCTCAATGACCAAATAGGTGGTTTTTCAGCCACTCTGTGGACTCTCTCAGTTGGTAGTGATATCAATCAAAACCCTCCCTAAAGCTTCATAGAACAACTTCCTCCTCGTCATCGGCCCCCCAAACCCTCCTTTGTCCGGAAAAGTGTCCGTCAAATTTGTTGTTTTATGCAAGGATTACTCACCATTATCACTGATTTACTTACTGGCAAAGGCATTTGTTTAAATGGCTTATTCCCATTCCCACCTCCTTTTTCTTCATCAATTGCTTTTAATAGCTCTTAAAGATGTCTCTTTTCATAAGAGGCATAATTTTCTTGTCTACGATACCTCCTTGTGTTGCCCTGACGACAATGTAAAAAACCTAACCCTGTGACCTCAGGGAGACCCCGAGACCGCACTGACTCATATTAACCGCTGCGTTTAAATCCCTGTCACATTCAAATCCACACTTACTCTTATGTACCTTATCTCACTCACAATATTCCCCCGCCATTCCGGTGTTTCCTTTTGGTGATGCCAGTTGTCTGGGGAGAATATCAATCCTGGCTCACCGTGGTCTGAGTGCATTGTCGGTAATGTTTCTACTTTATCATTGTTGGGAGTACTAAAATGTCTGCCTGGGGTGGATTTTTATATTGGTCGTGATTCATCTGTGGGTAAACTCCTTCGTCGCTATACTGGGAGTCATCTCGCCACATCAAAGATAGACAAATGAGCAATTCCGCGAAGTTAGTTAAATATGTTATTGAAAAATTTTTGACTATCTTTATACAAGCAATTGGAAATACTCATGACCGTTAGCATTGAGATTTGCTAAGGTAGTCTTAACATATTGAGAAATTTGGTTACTAAAGCTGAAAAATAACTGCGGACACTTTCAAGTCTTGGAGTTTTTCTCGCAAATAGGTTAGGTGTGGCGTGCTGGTGTGTGGGGAATCACGTATTTTCGTTTAGAGAAGCTTATGGTTATAAATTTTGCTCGGACATCTACTTGCACAGAAATTTTAAGGCAAGTTTTCCAGAGGGTTAATGCTGAAAGCTGTCCCAGAATATTTAATTTTCATATGCACACTGTCTACTCTGATGGCAGGTTGCAACCAAGTACATTGATGGAACAGGCCATCGCTATTGGGCTACAAGGATTAGCTATTACAGACCATCATAGTATTGGGGGGTATCAAGCCGCACAATTATGGTTAGAAGATTGGCAGTGGAAAAATGGCAGTGAAAACACCCCTTATCTATGGAGCGGGGTAGAAATTAATGCTAACCTTTTGGATGTTGAAGTACATATTTTGGCTTACGCGTTTGAGCCAGAACATCCCAGTATCAAACCCTATTTACAAAGTCAAAGTACTACAGGCAAAGAGTATGAAGCAAATAACATAATTGCTGCTATACATCAAGCCGGGGGATTGGCAGTTTTAGCTCATCCAGCTCGTTACAAGCGATCGCATTTTGAATTAATTCCAGCTGCGGCTGAATGGGGAATTGACGGTGTTGAGGCTTTCTACGCTTACAAGAACCCTAAACCTTGGCAACCCAGTACTTTAGAAACACAACAGGTACAACAGTTAGCTAATGAATATCGACTGTTTAATACCTGTGGTACTGATACCCACGGTCTAAGTTTGCTACAACGCTTGTAAGGATGAAGCAAAATTTATTAACATTCCTGGCCAGTCCAACCAGGAATTTATTGTTATGGTGGACTTGCTGAATTATTCCTAGAGGAAAAATCCAACAGCGCCTTGGCAAACTGTTGTAAAAATTTGCCTCTTGAACGTACCTGATCTGTCACCTAAATGGTATAAAAGTACTAGTTTTCATCATATTCCACCTTGCGCCAATCAAGATCCTTAACTTACTGTGAATTAATTGTGGATTCGGTAGAATGTTCCTTAACAATAAGGTATGGTCTGAAGAAGTACTTGCAACCACAGCAGCCTACCCATTGCCCATCTTATTAAACTTATTGATCACAAAACTTTTGATGGTCTAAAACGATGCCAGCATCTGTTAACTTCGACTTTGAGGACGATAAATTTAACGCACCCCCTAATAAAACCATACCCTGGTGTCAGATGATTAACCCTCGGTATGGCATAGATGGTATCCAGCCCCACGGGTTAGCGATTAAATTAGATAATGCGACTGCTGTAGGCTTTCAACCCGATGAAAATTGGCAACAGGTAGAGCATGAATTTAGCTCTAAAGTGGAAACAGTTTTTATCACCACTACCCCAAAGTTAGTTGTAGTCCGCCGAGGTCCTTTATCTGTCAAAGATCGGGAAACTGGTAATAAACTTGGTACTCTTAAAGAAAATTATGAAGCTTTTTTAGCAGACAAACTTAAATTTTTAACCTTTACTCGCCACCTCATTTACCTAGTAGGAGCAAATAAAAAGTTTCTGCACGAATCTCCATTACAATTAACCCTTAGCGGCGCAGCAGGAGCGAGTTTTAGCAAAAATTACTGTGAGTTTCAACAAGGAAGAGTGATCAGTGGCTTCCTAGCTGAACTGGAAAGAGCTTATGCTGTGTATCGCCAGCAACCTCTGTCACCAAAAGGCCCGTTATTTCACGCTCATGGCATTTTCTGCCCAATGATTGAGTGTGAAGAAAGAGGAATTGAACCAAATATTGTCATGGTAGCTTCAACGGCGGAGTATGAGCATCCTACTGTTGATACATTAACCGAATACCTGATTGCTTCAGATTCTGTTGAGTCTGCAATCATCTGCAAGACTTTTGAAGAATACAAAGAGTTTGGTAAGGAATCTATCAAAGTAGAAGCACCCAAAATGGCAGCAATTGGGGTTTCTAGTTCTTATATTTACCCGGATGAAGATGATTATCCACCATACTAGAGTGGTGGTAATAACTACGGAGTAGGGAATAGGAGAGTATAAATACTAGTATTTTCCCTGATTCCCCCTCCCTCCCTATTTTTTGAGCAGTAAATAATATAGTGAACCGTTACCACCTGTAACCCCGGCGCGATCTCCTGCCACTTTGCCAGATCCCATGAAATAATCGACCCTTCCGGGGCTTTTAATGGCACTTCCTGTGTCTTGATCTAGTACAAAGCGGCTCACAGTACGATATTCCATTTGACCATTGCCAGTGGGATATGGTAAGGAAGTATGAATCAGTGCTAGTGCCCCCGGAGGCATGAGCGACTTATCTGTAGCAATGGAACGCTCAGCTGTGACTGGTACATTAATACTACCCGTAGCCGGTCTACCGGCGGTTTCTTGGAAGAAAACAAATCTGTCCCACCGCGGTAGATAATTACTCAATTCCTGGGGCTGGCTTTGGAAAAACTTGACTATACCAGGCATATTTAATTGATTTGCCGCTAATTTACCATCTTTGGACAGTTGTCCGCCAATACTAGTCCAGGGGTAATCTGTTCCCCCGGCAAAGCCCACAGAGGTTTTTGTCCCATCAGTTAACTCAATTTGGGCAGAACCTTGAATATGTATCATGTATGCATCTAGACGATGGCGGAACCACAGCATTTCCAAACCACTTAACTGGCTTCTCTCAGCTAATAAACCGTCCTGACCTTCCAATTCCACTCGTCTGGGGTGAGGTTTAGCCCATTGCTCAAAGTCTGGTGGCCGTCTATATAAGGGATACTTGTATTCATGAGTCCTCACACGGCTGGCAGTATAAATAGGCTCATAGTAAGCAGTAAACTTCACGGTGCCTTTACCATCATTACCCACAGACTTGTAAAAGGCAAACTCTCGACGAACGGAGGCCTGCAGTTCTGCGGGGGATTTGGAATTAATCAATAGCTGGCGGAAACGAATTAAACTGCGACCCACGCGGTCATGGGTAATTCCCTTAACTGGATAGTTTTGATACGCTGCGATCGCACTATTTCTCTGCAAGTAGCTCAAACTATGGTCAATTGCTACCAATAAAGCCTGACGATCACCAGACTTACCCCCTCGGTGCCAAATTTGCTCATCCCAACCCAAACAAGCGTGTCTGGGAGTACAATTATTTCCCAGTCGGAGAAGTTTAAGGGGAGGCCGCTGGGTTTTAGGAATGGCGGGCTGGACTGGCGGTTGTGTTTTAGGATTAGTTGGTACTGTTAAGGGGACAGAAACCTGAGCCACAGCTGACCAGATAGTATTTATTAAGGCAATTCCCAAACTTAAGGAAACCAAAGCAAGGCTTTTTCTCATGATTTAGTTTAATCTTTCAACACTAAAGCTAAAAATTGGTTCTACTTTTTGCCAAAATCCGAATCGGATGTACTACTAAGTAGTCCTGCTGAATATTCTTGATTGGTACGTTCATCAATTCATTAGAGTCAAATTTAGGCATAAGGGAACTGATGTACCATTTTTGAAAATCTTGAAAACTGGGAAAACAAACTTCTTATCGGTGACCACCTTCTATTGGTGTCCTAGGCATAAAATGGAATCACTTAAAACATATTCAACTCATTGTTAACCATGTAAGGCCTGATGAACAGGGTAAGCATACCAAAAGCCCAAAAGCTTTTGTTGGAAATTTCAATTAATAACACATCAATCCTCACGATTCACAGTTGCTTTCACTTTAGACGGCCTGCACTTTTAGCAGTTCCCTAAAAACTCAAGGAAATACTTGGTAGCTCTCAAAACTAGCTCCAATAATTCAAACCTAGAAACATACTGTGTAAAAGTATGTTTCTAGATTAGTGTATTTTTAACTTAATCACTCGCAACGTGAATTAATACTGTTGAGGACCCTTGGCATCACATTCTCTATTCAAACACCGTTCCAGAAGTCTAATTCGCCAACCATGGGCAAAACGACGAGGATTTAATTCTAAATTAGAATTACGACTAAATAAGGGTTGGTTCAGATATTCCCAAAAAGGAAATTTAATCTTGTTGTGTTGTGGTGACATAGGAGGAACAAAATAGTATAAAAACGTTGCGACAGAGTAGCTGACAGGTCATGTGAGAACTTGCCAGACCATGATTTGCTAGTTTAGGATGACATGATACATATTCAATTGTCTTGGTGACAATTGCGGAATCTTACCTAAATATTTTTGTCAGATTTGCTATAGTGTCTATGAGGATAAAAGTTCCTAATCAAGAAAACTATTTTACTTATAGATCTAGACGTACCAGTTGCTAGAGTCTATAAAGGAAAATTTTTTTGCCAAGGTTGGTTGAGCCTTCCATGAACAGATGTCACGAGTGTACGAATTGCAGAAGTCAATTAAGGCAATATATAGGCTCACAAAAAAGCTCCCGCCAAATTTGAAACTGTGGCAGGAATCTTAGCGTACAAATTATTATTGATTAATCTGTTAATAATGAGTGCCAGTTTTACGATGATTAATAGCAGTCACAGCATCAGGCTTAATTAACTTACCATTATTAACAGTTCCATAAACTACCCAATGATCGCCACATTCCATACATTGGTTAACCGAGCATTCTACATAAGCTATTGCATCAGCAAGAACCGTACAGCCATTATCTGCAACTGTAGTACTAAAATTGACAAATCTATCCTCGCCAGGAGCAAAAGTTTTGCGGAAATGCTTTGTGTATTCTAAATGATTACCTTCCTCCAAGATGCTTAAAGCAAATTTACTACCTGGATACATCAGAGATTCAATGGCTCTGTCCTTGGCAATAGCCACAGTCAGTCCTGGTGGGTTGAACGTAGCTTGTGAAACCCAAGAGCCTAGCATCCCAGTAGAAACATGACCTTGTTTAGCCGAAACAACACAAACCGAACCAACAATTCTACCCACCGCTTGCTCCATAGAACTAGCAGCTTGTTGGGGTAAACGGACTTTTCTAGCTTTTTTCAAAACTTGTGCAAAATCCGTACCAACTTCTTCACAAAACTTGAGAGCTACATCATCCGGCTTAAACTTGACCTTGAGTGTATCAAATCCAAAGCGATAGCCAGCATCGCGAAGTTTACCTTCAATTAAATCAAAAGCTTCCCCACTCCAACCGTAAGAACCAAAAACACCTGCAAGCTTGCTGCTATCACCCACAGCCAAGACAATACCTAAAGCAGTATGAATGGGAGTAGGAGCATGACCCCCTATAGTGGGAGAACCAATGATAAAACCATCAGATTGTTTAATAGCAGCGCGGATTTCATCAGGGGTGGCAATTTCGCAGTTAATGGATTGGACAGCAACTCCACCCTTAGTTAGTCCCAAAGCTATAGCCTGAGCTAAAATCGCTGTATTTCCATAAGCTGAAGCATACAATAAAGCTACGGATATGTCGCGATTTTTTTGAGCATTGCTCCATTCTGCATAAGCCTTAGTCAATTCCATCAGTCCAGTACGCACCAATAAGCCATGACCAGGAGCATACATTCTCACAGGGAAATCTGATATTTTTTCCAAAGCTGCTTGTACATGTTGAGCTTGAGGAGCTATGAGACAAGTATAGTAGTAGCGCCGGTCTTCTTTGAATAATTCAGGGTTCTCATCAAACACTTCATCGCTACAGACATGAGCGCCAAATAATTTATCTGTGTAGAGTATTTGAGTTTGCTGGTCGTAAGTACAAAGTCCTTCTGGCCAACGAGGACTGGGAATGGGCAAGAAGTTTAAAATGTGACCTTTACCTAGGTCTAGGGTTTCCTTGCCCCGCATAACTAAAATTTGCAGTGTGTTATCTGGAAAAGCACAACGTAAATTAGCAGCACCAGGAAGAGAACAAACAATAGTAACCTGGGGTGCTAATTCCAGAATTGCCTTGAGAGTTGGCACCCGATTAGGGCTAAAATGACCCAAAATCACATAATCCAAGTTTTTTAAATCAAAGGTCTGCTGCAATGCTGCTAAATAATTTTCAGTGAAAGTTTCAGCAGGCGGGTCAATAATTGCACTTTGACTTGCTTCAATTAAATAACAATTGGAAGTAGTACCTCTTTCTCGTGCGTATTCAACTTCAAACCGCAAGCGTGACCAGCTACGCGCTCTAATAATTTTTGTGTCTGTAGCAATGGGGAGAACTTGTACATCACGGGGTTTGGAATTGCTCATAGATTTTTGGTGAAGTGTTGCCAAATGAAAAACCAAAGAGAAATTGCCCAGTTTTTAGCAAATTTCAAGAAGCGTGCAAAATTCATTTTTACTAAGTCGCCATCGCATAAAATATGGAAAACGCGATTTATATTGAAAAGAAATTCAGAAGTAGGGAGAAAGTTCTTGAACCTACTCCTCATTCCCCAATACCCAGCCTCCAATTAGTAGTAGTTGCCTACTTTGCGATGGCGAACTGCTGTCAGTGCGTCAGCCTTGGAAACACGACCTTCTTGAACAGTGCAGTATAAAATGCAATGATCGCTGCATTCCATGCTTTTTTCAACTTCACATTCCATGTATGCGAGAGCATCAGTGAGAATAGGAGAACCGTTTTTGGCAGTTTGAAATTTGACCCCAGCAAATCTGTCTGTTCCTGGGTGTAAGCGCTTCAGAAAATGCTTTTTCAGTTCTTGATAATTTCCTTCTTCTAGAACATTGAGGACAAAGCAATCGCCTACTTGCATTAATGAATCAATGGCGCGGTCTTTGGCTACGGCGATGGTGAATCCTAGAGGTTGGAAGCTAGCTTGGGCTACCCAAGAAGCCAACATAGCACTTTTGATATTACCTTTTTGGGTGGTGACAATGTACAGTCCATTACTAATGCGCCCCAAAGCTTTTTCCATGTTCACATCAAGAGATTTGATTTGCTTGATGTTGCGATTGCCTTTGGTACTGCTCTCGCCGCAATCGCGCATTACCAATTGTCCCAAATCTATGCCTGCTTCTTGGCAATGGTGAAACGTATTTTCTGAAGGAGTTTCTTTAATGCGAATAGCTGAGAAAGCTTCTTTCACACCTAAGTCGATAAATTTACGCCGCAAAGTATCAATAGGTTCATCATCACCCCCGTAACTTTCAAACAAGCCAATTAATTGCTTGTTTTTGACAACAGATAACAATGAACTAATCCCAGCTTGGGCTGTAATATCTGTAGATGGGGGCATCCCGATTACAACCCCCTTGGCTCTACCTGCTAATTCCTGAATTTCTTGCAGTTCAGCTGTGCTGATATCAATGACTTCTACTCCAACCCCGGTTTTTTGTATGCCTTCGGCTATAGCTGTAGCGATTTGCTGCCCATACCCATACTCAGAAACATAAAATAAGCCTACCGTAGTTTCTGTTTTAGCTTGTCTTTGACTCCAAACTTGGTAGCACTCTGTTAATATTTCTAAATGATGGTAAAGTATGGGGCCGTGACCGTTGGCAATCATGTTAATTTTTCCCAGTTCGCTCATTCTTTTCATAGCATTGAGCAGAGAACGAGCGTTAGGTCCCATAAGACAGTCATAGTAAAATCTAAAATCAGCTTCAATAGCTTCTAAATCTTCATCAAAAGTGCGATTGTCACAAAAGTGCATCCCAAAAGCGTCGCAAGTGAACAAAGTTTCGGTTTTGCGGTCGTAGCTGAAAATAGTGTCTGGCCAGTGCAGGTTAGGTGCGCTTACAAATTCAATTTCGTGTCCTTTACCAATATTGATGCGATCGCCACTTTTAACAATTCGCTTAGAAAATGGATCATGTACTAAACTTTCTAAAAACTGGAGAGCAATTTTTGAAGCTAATACTGTTGCTCTGGGAGCCAACTGAAGCACATCTTCAACTAAGCCGCTATGGTCTGGTTCTGTGTGGCTAACAATTATGTAATCAATAATCTTGGGGTTAATAAGGCTTTTGAGTGTATCTAAATACAATTGACGAAATTTCTGGTGAGAAGTGTCAATCAAAACTGTCTGCTCGCCTCTAATTAGATATGAGTTATATGTTGTACCGTTTTGCAGTCCAAACTCAATATCAAAGCGATCGCGATCCCAATCAAGAGAGCGAATCGCCGTTGTATTAGGAGCAATTTCTACAGTCTGTATAGTTAGTCGATGCTGTACATTCTCTGCGATCGCTACCATTCTTCATCTCCGAGCTAGAAATTTTAGTATTCTTTTCTGCACTCATTGTCCCTGAAATTTATTTTTAAGATTGTAATCAAGATGTTATTTCTATAAATTAACCCTGTAGCATTTATAGCGGTTTTTCAGCATTTTTTAGCACTTAAATCATAGATAGTGAATTAATTATGCCACCGACATAAACTTTTAAATATTGATAATTATTGAGAACTTTTAACCACCCAAAAAACATCATACATATCTTATTTTGATAAAAACAAATTCGTAATAAAAAGCATAGAATGAAAGTTTTGAACCCAGAAAACCCCAACCTAGACACAAAGTTAAGCCGACTCTTAATGTAAAATTACTTTGTGTATTGGCTGTTTTGCGGGCTAATAAAATAAATGAGTAAAAAAAAAGGCAAAGTTTATCTTGTGGGTGCTGGACCTGGAGATGTGGCATATCTGACTGTGAAGGCTTATCATCTCTTGGCTAAAGCTGAAGTATTAATCTACGATGCTTTGGTAGATGAGCAATTGTTACAGTGTGTTTCTCCTGATTGCCTACAAATCAATGTTGGTAAACGTGGTGGTCAACAAAGTACTCCACAAAGCGAAATTAATTGGTTACTTGTGCGGCACTGTTTGCAAGAACAACAAGTGGTAAGATTAAAATCAGGCGATCCGTTTATTTTTGGGCGCTGCACCCAAGAAATTCAAGCCTTGCAAGCCTCTGGTTGTGAATTTGAAGTAGTACCAGGAATTTCCTCAGCTCTTGCAGCCCCATTGATGGCAGGAATTCCCTTGACTGATGCTGTACTTAGTCGTTGTTTTGCAGTGTTTACAGCCCATGAACCAGATGTTTTAGACTGGGAAGCATTATCTCGGTTGGAAACTTTAGTAATATTGATGGGTGGCCGGTGCTTGCCAGAAATTGTACAGCAACTTCTTAGGAATCAGCGATCGCCTTCTACTGCTATTGCTATTATCAGGCAAGCGGGAACTCCTCATCAAAAAATTTGGATAGGGGAACTAAATAATATTCTGGAACAAACTGCAAACATTTCTCTCTCTCCAGTGGTAATTGTTATTGGCGAAGTTGTAAGACTATCAAAAAATAGTGGGAGCCTGAGAACCCCTATGCTTTAGCGAGGGGATGAAACGCGAGTCAGGGGGATAAATACCCATGTTTCCTCATTTCCCTTGTTGACTTTCAATATACCTTTTAACTACCTCAGCGCTTACCTGATTTGTTGACGCTACAAAGTAAGTCAATGTCCACATAGCAGGTATTTTTTTAGTTATGGAAACTCTTTTCTTAGGTGATGAGATACTCTACCTTTAACCCATCTAGCAATATCTGCTGGTGATTCATGGGTAAGAGCATTGATGAATAAATGAACGTGGTCAGGTTGAACCATCAGCGCAATAAGTCGCCGTCCATGCTCTGTTACTAGCTCAAAAATAATCTCTTGTCACCTTTTAGCAACCTTTTTAATTAATACTGACTTTCTACGCTTTGGTACAAAAACAAAATGGTAATTAATTGAAGATACAGAGTTCTCGGTGCGCCTGTATTCATGGTCTTCCCTAGATAATTTAGCCATATTTACTAAGAATATTGTTGTCAAATATTATAGTAACTATTATTATAAAATACAGGAGGTGATGAAAAATTCTACATAAGAATCCCGCTAAAAGCAAAGTTTACTTATGAACAAAAAGCTTTTTGGATTGACCAATGCCAACAGTTAAATAGTTTAATTAATTGCGCCATATATGCAACTGGGCAGGCTTATTATGCAAGCTTAGAGGAATGTGATAATTATTTTACTACCCACTGGCGTGGTGATGAATTACGTCATGGCTGGAAAATTTATCATTGCAAAACCACGTACCTACAGCTAGATAAAATCCTCAAAAATAACCCTCACTACAAAGCGATGGCACCTCAGTCAGCACGGCAGATGCTTAAATCTGTGGGAGAGTCAATAACCAGTTACAACAAACTAGTTGCACTGTATTACCAGGGTGATGTTCATAAACCCTCATTACCAAAATATAGAAAGGGTGGCGGTTTTGCTGCTGTTACATTTCCCCGTCAAGCATTAACGTGGAAAAATGGTTGCTTTTATCCATCAATCAGGAAAAAAACTAAGCCGGAATTACTAACAGAAATAACTTTGCAATTACCTAATTTAATTGATTCACACTGGGTAAAAGAAGTTACTATTAAACCTTATTTAGGTGAATTTTGGATAGATTGGGTAATTGATAACTGTAACAAACCAGTCAACACTAACCCGGAGCTAGATTATTCCCAAGGGTGGAGTTTTGACCACCGTGGCACTAACTGGTTAACAGGTGTTTCCACTCGCGGTAAAAGCCTAATTATTGATGGACGCACACTCAAATCAATAAATCAAGGTTATTGTCCCTTAGTAGCCAAATACAAACAAAATAAATTTGATTTTTATTGGGACTCTAACTTAGATAGAGTGCAACTTCAACGCAATAATCAAATGCAGCATGCTATTAACAAAGCAGCACGATTTATTATTAATCAATGTCTTAACGACAGAATTGGTAATCTGATTATTGGCTGTAATCATGGGCAGAAAAATAGCTCTAAGATGAGTAAGTGTGGAAGTCAAAACTTTGTTTCCATTCCCACGGGTGGTCTAATTGAACGTCTTAAACAAATTTGTCCAGAATATGGCATAAAAATAACGATTGGCGATTACCTCTACAAACATGGTGAAAAACTCGACGGATGGAAACCGTCAGGTCAAAGGGTAAAACGCGGATTGTACAAAACTTCTGCTGGTATACTGGCAAACGCTTACTGTAATGGTGCTGCAAATATTTTAACAAAAGTAGCCACACAGCTAGGTGCTAACCTAGCCAAGGTGGGTAGGGGAGCTTTGACACTCCCAATACGGGTTGATTTATTTAATGGATTAAGTAGATCATATCCTAAAGGTTGCGTCCCACGGCTTCAGCCTGGGTAGCAACATCAGTTTAGAATGCCCTGTGTTTCAACCAGGTGAGATGTCAAGCAATTACTTACACCCTAAAAAAATATCTTCAGAAGAAAAAGTTTTTCAGCCTCTACCTATGTCCAATAATTTCTCTTCATCTTTTCATCTCCCTCTCAAAGGTAAAACTATCCTAGTAACTCGTTCTTCTGGACAATCCAGGGAATTTGTCCATCGCCTCACAGCATTGGGCGCTATGGTGATTTCTATGCCCACCTTAGAAATTGTTCCGCCTTCTAGTTGGGAAAATTTGGATCAAGCCATCGCTTGTTTGGCTGATTTTCACTGGTTAATTTTCACTTCTACTAATGGTGTGGATTACTTTTTTGAGCGATTAATTGCCAAAGGTAAAGATATCCCTGCTTTAGCAAGGATAAAAATTGCTGTTGTTGGTGAAAAAACAGCCCACAGCCTCCAGCAACGCGGTGTGGTTCCTGATTTTATTCCTGCTAACTTTGTAGCTGATTCCCTGGCAGCGAATTTCCCAGAACCGCTACAAAGGAGAAAAGTATTATTTCCTAGAGTAGAAAGCGGTGGACGAGAAATTTTAGTTCAAGAGTTAACTGCTCAAGGTGCAGTGGTTGTAGAAGTGGCTGCATATCAATCTCGCTGTCCTAGCTCCATACCAGAATCGGTAAAATTAGCTTTGCAAAATGGGACTGTGGATATAATTACTTTTGCTAGTTCTAAAACTGTGAATTTTTTCTGTCAACTCATAAAAGAAACATTTTCCCATTCTTCTGACATCGGTCACTTGTTGGCTAAAAGTTGTATTGCTTCTATTGGACCCCAAACCTCGAAAACTTGCCATGCTTTATTGGGGCGGGTCAACATTGAAGCTGAGGAATATACTTTAGATGGCTTAACAGAAGCATTGATTAAATGGGTGGAAAAATCTTAGATTATGAATAAACGTATCATTGGCTTGACAGGAGGTGTTGCTACCGGCAAAAGCACTGTGGCTAATTATTTGGCTAGCACCCAGAAACTGCCAATTTTTGATGCAGATATTTATGCAAGGGATGCTGTGGATATAGGTTCGCCAATTCTCGGCAGAATCGCTCAACGTTATGGTGAACAGATTCTACTACCAAATGGCAGTCTGCACCGGGAAAATTTAAGCGCCATCATCTTCACACAGCCAGAAGAACGCCTGTGGGTGGAAAGTTTAATTCATCCTTACGTACTGCGTCGGTTTCAGGAAGCGATCGCTCAATCACTATCACAAGAACTTATGTTAGTTGTCCCTCTGCTGTTTGAAGCAAAGATGACTAACCTAGTAACGGAAATCTGGGTTGTGCTATGTTCTGAGTCGCAGCAATTGGAAAGATTAATGCAGCGAAATGCTTTAACTCAAGAACAAGCCCAAGGTCGTATCAATAGCCAGTTATCCCTAGCAGAAAAAGCAGCCCGTGCAGACGTCATTTTAGATAATTCCTCGAATCTAGAGTCTTTGCTAAAACAGGTAGACACTGCTTTTGCTACGAATATTAGTAGTTAAGTTTTGCCTTGTGACAAAATTAATTAATTGGCACTACCTACTATAATCTCCAAAGTCACACTAATTCCACCATGGATGCAGCACCAGCAATACCGTACATTGTCTGGTGCGTTATGGTAAATTTATGACTATAATTTTTACGTCTTCCTGAGATTAAAGGCTCACGGGAGCATTATCTAGGTCGGTTATCCCTAAATGTTCGGATGTACTTGGTTTTCAATTATTCTTTGGCAAGTTAATTACGAAAAAAATACTCTTGCCTTTGGTCAGGCTAAAATTTAATTTCAAGTTTAATTTATTCCGTTGGTTGGCAAATCTCAGACATTAATCAAGTAATAAGTATAAAACACACGATTATAGGCATTTAGTGCTGGTTAGAGATTATGTATTTGATCTGGTCAATGAAGGAGCTACGGGATACATGACTGCTGTAGGCAAACTTAGGTTGGGCCATCGCATTATTTTACAAGTTGGATCTCATTCTTATGTATATCAAATCGAAGAAATTAATTACTACTTTGATCCACCCGATATATGGATAGCTTTACTAAAACAAATTTAAAAACTCATACTTGAGATTACTTTAGTCAAAAGAATTACTTTCATCAGAATAATTTTTAACTTTCCCAGTACAGGCAATTTCTTTGTACAAACTAAAATAAGCATATAGACAAGTTAAATAGATCCAACCAAATACTAAGGAATGTTAAGTATGTATCACAAAATTTTGGTAGCTGTAGACAAATCAGAAATGAGTCAATACGTGTTTGAACATAGTGTATTTTTAGCAAAAGCTGCTAACGCTGAAATCATGTTACTACACGTATTATCACCACTAGAAGATCCCTACATCAGTCCTGTATTTACACAACCAGATACCATCTATCCATCTGTACCAACTATGCCTATGGATAGTTACATCCAAGAGTGGGAAGAACTAAAAAAACAAAGACTAGATTGGTTGCAGTCCCTGACTGAAACAGCAATTAATGCAGGTGTCAAAACTAAGTTTACCCAAAGCCTGGGTGATGCTGGCAAAATAATTTGTGAGGTTGCTCGTAATGGGCTAGCCGACTTAATTATTATTGGTCGTCGAGGTCGCACAGGAATAAGTGAGTTTTTGTTAGGTAGCGTCAGTAATTACGTACTACATCATGCCCCTTGCTCGATGTTGATAGTACAAGGACGTATTCCTACCACAATGTAAATTTCTTGTTTAGGTGCAATATATCAGCCATTGAGAATTAAAAGTTTCAGAATCTCGGTATCTTCAAAAAGCTGGGATTCTCTTGTTTTTATGTCAATTTTTATGTAATCATAATTAACGCAAGCAAAGCTTGTTATAGCAACTAGAACGCAGTGTAGACAAGCAATCTAAAAATGGTAAGTAATTACAGCGCTATCCTTGATAATAGTGTAATTACTGAGGTTTCGATGACTCGCAGTTATCTAATAAAATGACAATTATATAAAAATATTTTTCATTTAAATTATAACTTGAATTAAATATATTATTCATGGGATTAATATTAATTACAGCTCTATTCTCTTTTATTTATTGGGTAAAATAATTATCTCAAAAATTAAAGGCATCAAAACTGAAACTAGCTATTTGATTAACACCAAGTAAATAGACCTCTATTTAATCTTGCCATATTAACAATATTTATACAGAACAAAATGGAGAATTTTCATTAATGGAAAGTACTGATATCAATTTATTTAAGAGTAGAGAAAAGACTTTAATTGGCGATTTTCAGCCTCAAAAACCACCCTTTGCAGGCATAGATGAAGTTTTAGCAGAAAATTTACTTTTAAGTGACACTAACGATATTAGCAATGAAAAACCTGTAGGCAATAGCGTTATTAACCCCTTTGCCGGTGGTGTTAGCAGTCAACTTAATGAATTAGTTTTTGGACGCTTGCAATCAGTCCTGGGTGAAAATGAAGTTGTCAGTGGCAGTGGTAACTCATTTACAGATGGAGATAATTCATCTTTTAATCAAGACAACCCACCCTTTGGTTATGGCAGCAGAAATTTTGGTAGTGATAACGCAAATATTGGTAATTTCAACTCAGATTTTGGTAGTGATAGCGCAACTATTGGCAATGGTAATTGGAACTTTAATAATGACAATGCAACTATTGGTAATGGTAACTGGCTATTTGGCAGTAACAACACAAACCTCGGTAATGGTAACTGGTATTGGGATGAAAGCAGTAACAACTCAACTTTAGGTAATGGTAATTGGCAATTCAACAGTGACAATTCCACTATTGGCAACGGTAACTGGGGTTTTGGTGAAAACAATACAACTATTGGCAACGGTAACTGGGACTTTGGTAATCACAACACCATTATTGGTAATGGTAACTGGATTTTTGACGATAACAACACCATTATTGGTAACGACAAAAGCACCAGCAAATCAGAATCGCTTCCGCTAGATATTAAGACTGATGTTGATAATTTAATTGATTCGCTGATAGGCATAATGGGTGAAAAATTTTTGCCCTTAACAGGAGGTTTGGGTGTGTCAGAGACAGAGACATTTAACCGACTGATTCTTTCTCAAAATAACGGTAATATATCTACAGACATTGAGCAGTTTTTGGCATTACTCGGTAAAATTAAAAGCAATAGAATTGCCTCCGGCACTGCCCTTGGCCCAATGCCCTACCAGCACGGACAAAACCTTCAGCCCGTCCCCGAACCTTCATTTTCAGTATCACTCCTAGTAATGGGAGTGGTATGTTTGCTGTGGTCAAAATTAAAACAAGGATTTTTTGATTAATTGAAGCTTGCGCCTATTATTCAGAGTGGTCAGCAGGCTATTGAACTTGAGTTGATGACTGATGATGATTCAAGAAGCTATTTTTCTCACTCCCCATTTTATATTCTTTAGCTCCACCAAACTTAATCAAAAGTGCGATTGCAATAGTCTCAACTATAGTTAATATTATACTCAAGGCGGAACCATGTCCAAGGAAGCGATTTGACAATCGGTTTTCAGCAGGCATTTAGTATCACTTTAGTATCATCAGATACATAGTAGTACTTTCAAAAATTTCTTTGTTTTATGACCTTATTACAACCATTTTCACTGGGACGAAAAAACAATACACGCACCGTTGGGCAAAGTTTTCAGTCGGTATTTCTAATTGCATTTACCCTCTTAATGACTAGTGGAATAGGGGTGCGGTTGGGATACTTACAAATTGTTGAAGGAGCGCGCAACCGTGCCAAAGCAGAGGCTAACCGAGTGCGGATAATTGCCAAACAGCCAGAAAGGGGTAATATTTTTGACCGCAATGGTAAACTTTTAGCTAGTACGCGTCATCCTCGTTCTGTATATCTCTGGCCAATGGCGCATACTAAAGCCGGATGGTTGGTTGTTGGTTCCCGTCTAGAAAAAATTCTGGATATCCCCAAACAGGAAATAGAAAAAAAATTAGAAGAGGCCGGCCCCAACTCTTCTTCACTAATTCGCATTGCTCGTGATCTCAGTGAAGCTCAAATTACTGCCCTCAAAGAATATCAAAGCGAGTTACAAGGTGTAGAGATACATACGGAAGCTGTTCGCTACTACCCAAACGGTAAAGAATTAGCCCATGTACTCGGCTATACGCGAGAATTAACTGCCGAACAGTTAAAACAAAAACGGAAGTTAGGCTACCGATTAGGAGATGTCATTGGTCAGATGGGGGTTGAAAAGGCTTACGAAAATATTCTCCGGGGTGAATGGGGCGGTCAGCAAGTGGAAGTGGATGGTGCAGGTCGTCCCATTCGGGTATTAGGAGAAAAAAAGGCAAAACCCGGTAATGATGTTAATTTAACCATAGATTTAAATCTACAGATTGCGGCAAACAAAGCTTTGGGCAAATACAATGGTGCCATTGTGGCACTTGACCCCAAAAATGGCGGAGTTTTAGCAATGGTGTCTCGTCCCACCTTTGATCCAAATATTTTCTCTAAAGGAAAACTATCGCAACAAGATTGGCAAAGTGTCCAAGGTGAAAACCATCCTCTAGTTAATCGTGCCCTGAGTGCTTTTCCTCCCGCCAGTACCTTCAAAATTGTCACTACAGCAGCTGGACTGGAATCAGGGAAATTTTCTCCCAACACAGTCCTACAAACTTACGGTTCCTTAACTATTGGTGGGATAAGATTTGGTGAATGGAACCACGCTGGATTCGGTCCTTTAGGTTTTGTGGGCGCAATGCAGTGGAGTAGTGATACTTTCTTTTATCAAATTGCTAGGGGAGTGGGTGGCCCTACTTTAATTGAATGGACTCGTAAATTTGGATTTGGTCAGAAAACTGGCTTTGAGTTTGTCTCGGAAGAAACAAGGGGTTTAGTGCCAGATGAACAATGGAAACAAAAAACTTGGAAGATGCCTTGGACTGTAGGTGACACTGTTAATATGTCAATTGGTCAAGGTGCTTTATTAAGTACTCCTTTGCAAGTTGCGGTTATGTTTGCTGTACCAGCTAATGGCGGCTACCGAGTCCAGCCCCATTTGCTTAAAGATAATGAAGAAGCAAAAAGCTGGCGAGAATCTGTGAATATGAAGCCGACAACCATTACAATTCTTCGTGATGGACTGAGAAAGGTAATCACTGAAGGTACTGGTAAAGTTTTGAATAACCCCGCACTTCCCCCAGTAGCAGGTAAAACAGGTACAGCTGAAGCATGGCAGCGTCGGGTGAAAAGAAATCATGCTTGGTTTGGCGCTTATGCTCCGGTAGATCAACCAGAAATCGTGATTGTAGCTTTCGCTGAACATTCTGGAGGTGGTGGTGGTAGTACTGCGGGGCCAATGCTTTTAGAAATTATGAAAGACTATTTTCAACGCAAGTACCCTGGTAAATATAAGCAACCAAAGTAAATGGTTTCTATTTCTATACCGACAAAGGCAAAAAGATGGTGTTGAATTACTCCAATGCTTAGGGTTTTTGAGTGGAAATCGCTAACTTTGCCCCTTTTACCTGACGCACCTGATCCATAACTGCCACTACCTGACCATGCCCGACTTGCTCATCAGCATTAATAATTACCAACGCTTCGGAGTTAGAACCAATTATAATCCGCAGTTGCTCTGCTATTGAATCAACTTGACTAGGTTGACGATTGACGCTAATTACTCCTTGTTTGTCTACCGTAACAGTAACTTTCATGGGAACTTGCTGTTGTGTTGCTGTGCTCGCTTGAGGTAAATTCACGGGCAAACCTTCAGAACGAGTTAAAAACAGCGTTGACATTATAAAAAACGTTAAAATCGCAAATATCACATCAATCATCGGTACGATGTTGATCTGTGTTGGTATATCTGCTTCATCTGGTAGACGCATAGTTTTTCTCCCCTCGTTCGTAGCGTCGGCGGTAAAGTAATTCTAGTTGTCCCCCGTACTCTTGAAAGAGTGCCATTTGACGGACATATAAACTTCTAAAGGAGTTGGCAAATAAAAGTGTAAACATAGCAACTATCAACCCCGCCGCGGTAGAAACCAAAGCTTCACTAATACCAGCAGTTACACTGGCGGTTTTTGTACCTCCTACATCGCCAATATCCAGGGAAGCAAAAGAAGTAATCAATCCCAACACAGTACCCAGTAAACCTAATAGTGGTGCTAGACCAATAATTGTCTCAAAGATATTTTGAAAGCGTTTCAGTAAAGGTATTTCAGCTTGGGCCTCACTTTCTAACGCTAAACGAAATTCTTCGGGATTTGCTTCTTCTAATTCCAAAGCCGCCAGAAAAATTCGTGCTAAAGGCAAATCTGCATTTTTCCGTAGTGTATCTAAGGCACCAACTACGTTATCTAGCCGATAAAGTTTCAATACCTCTCTAATTACATTGCTTTGACGGTTATTGATTCTCACCCAAAACCGGATACGTTCAACAATCAGCGCTACTGCTAACACCGAAAACCCAAATAGCGGCCACATCACCACGCCGCCAGCCGTAAACAGATTATTAATTTCCATTTAGTGCCTCGCACATAATAATAAGTAATACACAGGCAGATTAGTATAATCTTCAGGTAAATTGATACTTTTTGTCAAGAGAGCATAAAAATTTCTGAGAAGTTTTTTCAAATTCATCCAGAATTCACAACAAATCCAAAGGCTGGAAAAGTATTCCAACACAGAATTTTGTATGAAATCTAGGCGAAGAGAATTAATTTAAATTTTTGCAGTTATTTTGTGGCTAATTGTCATTTGATTTAGACGCAACTTTACGTAAGCTTTGAGTTGTATAAGTAACTTTTTACAAAAATTAACCTAGTTAATTTTACGACTATATAGGCTTAAGAAAACACTGTTTAGCATCATAAACCCATATGGCTCACTACAGGGTAGATGAGGTGAGAACAAATTAAATCCAAGAATTAAAACATCCTGGTTAATCGGCAGTTAATTATTCTGATCTCAACCATGACGGCAATCCCGATTAAAACTTAATCACAATCTCTTCTGTCTGTCAAAAGACAGACTGTCATAATTCAGTAATATCTCTAGGGATTACGCAAATATCCACTTATGGTTGTGTGGAATTCATATTTCTAGCTTTGTAGAATAATTCTAAACTGTGGCGATCGCCGACAAAACGCCAGTGCCAAGGTTCATAACTCACACCTTGGGGATTATTCTCAGGAAAGGACATTTCAAAGCCAAAACGGGCAGCATTTCCTTGTAACCACTTAAAGGCTTTAGTATTTTCAAAGTTGGTTTGGAGATTAGTTGCTGGTGCTGCACCATCACCTATGTCTACAGCATAGCCTGTGTGATGTTCACTGTGTCCAGGAGGCGCACTGACGGATGCTCTTTGGGTTGGGGTTTGATTCCGGGTAGCACCAACAGCAAAAAATAACTGTTCCTGAACTTTTACAGAGCGAAAACCAGAAATTGGCACTAAAATTACACCCTCACGTCGCGCAGCTTGTGTCATGGCTTTATACTTTTGAGCTGCAGCTGTTCGCATTTTAATTTGCCCATCTACCGTAATTGGTAATAGTTCTGACCCTGGGGCTTCTGAATATCTCAAATGACCTAACAGCGTATCAACATTTCTATCTTTTCTATTGACATAATCGCTAGATTGTGTATTCGGTGTGGCTGTTGGACTAGGTGATAAAGAATCAACATTAGTCTTCGCATCGACGACGAAAAACCAAAAACCAACAATTAAACCTAACAGGACTAACCCTCCTAACCCTCCCATCAGCAAAACTAGGGTTTGCGGCGGTTGCTGGGGTTTTACTTCAGGTCCATCGCGTAAAGCCACTGGGATATCTTCACCAGGGTCATCTGAGAAGTTATGCGGTTGTTCAGAAAACCGGGCTTTATTCAAGGATCAACTCCTGCCTTTGTACAATATTCATCAAAGATTGTAGACTGGACACAAATAAACATCTTCCGTAGTCTTTACATCCATATATTCCAGGTCACAATCTTGGCTAACCTCTTAGAACTATACGCGAAACTGATAGGACTAGTGTTGGTAGGTTTTATTCTAGGACGCAAACTACCCAAGACAGTTCCTACCCGTATAGGCCAATGGCTATTTTGGGTGGGGATACCCATAAGTATCGTGGCTTTTTTACGTCAAGCTGACTTATCAGGACGGATTTGGATTGCGCCAGCCATCGCCCATCTGGCCATTTCACTAGGGGGATTCTTGGCTTGGTTGGGAATCAAAGGGCAAAGGTATTTTACAAATACCGTCTACCAAAAATCAACTCAAGGTAGTTTACTCCTAGCGGCAATGGTAGGTAACACAGGTTATCTTGGTTTTCCCATCACCCTAGCATTGGTGGGGCAAGAATACTTTGCCTGGGCTTTATTCTACGATATGTTGGGTTCGCTTTTCGGGGCTTATGGCTTCGGAATAGTATTGGCATCTCATTTCGGCAGTAATGTTAGGAATTATTGGCAAATTACCAAGTCTATTTTAATTAATCCTGCTTTGTGGAGTTTTGGCTTTGGCTTGCTGTTTCGCAAAGTGACGCTTACCAGTGTGTTTGAATATAGCCTAGAAAAATTAGGTTGGAGTGTTGTTGCTGTAACCTTAATATTAATTGGGATGCGACTTTCCCAGCTTAATTCTTGGCACAAGCTACCAGAGGCAGGGATGAGTTTAACAATTAAGATGTTAGTAGTTCCCCTAATTCTTGGTGCTACATTACCGGTACTTGGCATTACTGGGGAACCAGCACAGGTAATCGTGCTACAAATGTCTATGCCTCCAGCTTTTGCCACGTTGGTAATTGCTGAAACTTTTAATCTGGATCGCGACCTCGCAGTTACCTCCTTGGCGGTGGGGTCTATGTTATTATTACTTGCTCTCCCCTTTTGGCTATGGCTATTTTGATCCGCGCATTTCAGAGAGTGCCGATTATTTTGTCTCACCTCTGGCGGGACCAAGACCCTACACATTAAGGGTAGACCATTCACTTAAGGTCTCAAGTCTACAAGTATAGATTTCGATATAAAATAACGATACTATAATTATAGTCTGCTTAATTCCTAAAATTATTGTTATTATTTCTGCAGTTTTTGACTTTCTTACTTTTAACACCTGCATATCGCCATCAAGAGGTTGAGCATGAGTCAGCACAGTCATCACGACTCTGTGGAAATACAGCCTAGTTTATCGGTTCGATTAACAGAACTGGCTCAACTTTTTCTCAAGCTAGGCTTGATTGGTTTTGGGGGACCTCAAGCTCACATAGCGATGATTAATGATGAAGCTGTAGTCCGCCGGGGCTGGTTAACTCAAGAACAATTTTTAGAAGGTGTGGCTGTTTGCGAGATGTTACCTGGGCCTGCTTCTACACAGATCGGAATTTATACTGGGTATGTGCGGGCAGGACATTGGGGAGCTTTAGTAGCAGGTATTTGTTTTATTTTGCCTGCCTTTTTAATTGTGCTAACTCTGTCTTGGGCATATTTTCGTTTTCAGGGTATACCGCAAATTGAAGATTTGTTTTTAGGGATTACACCTGTTGTCATTGCTATCATCTTTGGATTTTGCTGGAAGTTAGCAAAACGGACAATTACTGATAGTAAAGGTGTGACCATCGCCATTACCGTCCTTATGATGACTTTGCTACTAAAAGTCAATGTTTTATGGCTATTCATCCTGGCGGGTATTATCGGGTTAATCTTGTACCGGCCACTAACCACGCCAAAAAATCCCACCAGTGCTTGGCTAGTTCCGCTTTTACCCATGATGCGAGAGTTGCCCAAAACAGTGGCAACTGTATCTACTGAGACATTGGCAGTTTCTAGCTTTTGGGGACTGGAACGGATTCAAGAGTATTATCTGACCTTAGCATTGTTCTTTTTGAAAGTGGGTAGTTTCATCTTCGGGGGCGGGCTAGTTATTATCCCCTTATTGGAGTTTGAAGTAGTCAATCAATTTCATTGGTTAACCCAGAGCGAATTTATCGACGGTGTGGCTATTGGCGAATTTACTCCTGGGCCTGTGGTGATTACAGCCGCATTTGTGGGTTATAAGGTGGCTGGTGTTTTAGGGGCTTTAGTCTGTGCGATCGCGATTTTTACACCGTCGTTTGTATTCATTATGGGAGCTGCGCCCCTTTTACTTCGCATTCGTCACCAACCTGGAATTCGCAGCTTTTTAAAAGCTGTTACTCCGGCCGTGCTGGGAGCGATGGCGGCTGCGGCCGTTCCCTTAGCACAGACAGCTATAATCCAAGATACCTTGGGGCGCTCCATTTTAGCGATGATTGTCGGTATTGTAGCTTTAGTTGCTTTGATCCGCTTTAAGCGTCCCACATGGCAGTTAGTCCCCGTCGGTGGAATTATCGGCTTAATTGCTGGCGCTTTTTAAACAAGGCTTTTTCCTCCTTCCCACTCAATAGCAAGGTTGACTGACCTTAGCTATGAGTTCCGCCGGGTTCATATTTTCATAATGTTCAAAAGGTTGATGAATCCAGGGGTTGTCACACAAATAATCCACATAATAATCTGGTTTGATACTTGAACTTGCTTTATACCAAATTACAGCTGTACGAATTTCCTCAATTTGGAAATTACTATTTTCCTTTAGCCAAGGTATGGTCTGTTCAATTGTGATTCCAGAATCTACCAAGTCATCCACCAGAAGAATGTGCGAACCTAACTTTTCTGTTGTCATTGTCAAGTGGCGAGACAAAGTTAAATTGCCTCTTTCTTGCTTACCAGCACCACTGTAAGAAGATGTTGCTAAAATTGCCAACGGCTGCTGATATATACGTGAAATAATATCTCCCACCCGCAGTCCCCCTCTGGCGAGACAGACAATCTGGTTGAACTCCCAGCCTGATTTATATATCTGAGCAGCCAGGTGTTCAATTTTTTCGTGATAATCTGACCAAGAAACGTAAAGGTCTGGCATAGAAAAGGTAATTTTTAAGTAATACTGAATTCAACTACAAGCTTTTTATTTTAGTATGACCATGAATGATTCTGTTGATGAGTTCTCCAGAATTAATCCAGAAAATCAAAAACTGGATTTGAAAACCAAAATAGCTTATGGCGCTGGTGATTTAGGCCCCGCCATCACTGCGAATATTTCCATCTTTTTTTTACTGGTTTTTTTTACCAATGTGGCCGGGATTCCAGCTGGTTTAGCTGGTAGCATTTTAATGATTGGTAAAATTTGGGATGCCATCAACGATCCGATTATCGGTTTGCTGTCAGATAGAACTCAATCTCGTCGCTGGGGTCGTCGCTTACCTTGGTTGTTTTACGGGGCAATTCCTTTTGGCTTGGTCTTTTTCTTGCAGTGGATTGTACCGCGTTTTAGTGCCGAGTCCAGTAGTAATATTTGGCCATTGTTTTGGTACTACGTGGCCATTGGGTTACTATCTCAGGTATTCTACACTGTGGTCAGTTTGCCTTATGCGGCAATGACTCCGGAACTAACTGAAAATTATGACGAACGTACTAGCCTAAATAGCTTTCGCTTCGCTTTTTCTATCGGGGGCAGTATTTTATCGTTGATTCTAGCGCAAATTATTTTTGCTAGGATTAGCGATCGCGAACAGCAATATCTAGTTTTAGCGGCAATTTGTGCTGTCATATCGGTTCTAGCTTTATATGCGTGTATTTTTGGCCTGCGCGATCGCGTGTTAGCTTTTGAAGCAAAACGCACCCAAGTGGAAGAACCTCCATCCATACCTTTTTTGGAGCAAATAAAAATCGTTTTTAGTAATCGCCCTTATCTATTTGTTATTGGTATATATCTTTTTTCTTGGTTAGGGGTGCAGGTGACAGCCACAACCATTCCTTATGTTGTCGTCAACTATATGCGTCTGAAGGAATCAGATGTTCCCTCAGTGATGATTGCAGTCCAAGGAACAGCCTTGCTCATGCTATTTGTTTGGAGTGCTTTGAGCAAGAAAATCGGCAAAACAGTGGTTTATTTTGCAGGTATGAGTTTATGGATCATAGCCGCAGGAGGACTATTTTTGTTACAGCCTGGTCAAATAGCTTTGATGTATCTGTTAGCTGTCATGGCGGGTTTTGGCGTGTCCACTGCTTATCTAGTTCCTTGGTCACTAATTCCAGATGTGATTGACTTAGATGAACTCCAAACCGGACAACGCCGAGAAGGCATTTTTTACGGCTTTATGGTATTGCTGCAAAAATTAGGTTTAGCTTTGGGAATATTTTTAGTAGGAAACGCCTTAGAAACAGCCGGTTTCCAACCCGCCATACCAGGAGAAACTACGCTACCCATTCAACCTGACTCAGCACTGCTAGCTATCCGCATCACCGTTGGACCACTACCGATAATTTTTTTGATTTGTGGTTTATTGCTCATGTATTTTTACCCAATTACCCGTGAAATCCACACAGAAATTATGATGAAACTCAAAGCACGTCGGGAAAACAGAAGGGTTTAAACTGCTGGCGCAACAAAGTAGTTAACAACAGCAGCAAATCAACAATCAAATTTGGACTACCATAGCTGAGTATTGAAAAACTACAAGTAAAAATTCAATGACTACAGTTACATCCCACGAAATTGCTTTGTTTCGTTCTCAGTTAGCCGATGATCCTACAGCTATGGAAGCCCTGGACTTAATTGAAGATTGTGATGGAGATTTAGAAGATGCAGCTATGACTTTAGCCATTCGGTCAGGACAACAACCAGAGATGACTAATTCCGAGTGGTTGGATGCTATGGCTAGAAAATGGCGTGCAGTTATTTGTCAACAAGAATACCGAGAAGACTTGCTGAGTGACTCATTGGTGAAAATCATCGAAGTTCTCAAAAAAATGCCCACATTTCCCACGATTTTGGCAACGCCAGTTCTTATATATATTCTTAAGCAAGGGATAAACGATTTTTGTCAGCCACTGGATCCGCTTAATTGATACCTGATGCCAGACAATGCGATAATAAAAGCACGGAAACCACAATTCCACATTTCCCTTACCACGGTAGTTACCCTTTTTTCCTCTATGTATATATCAGGCACAACTTCGATTCCACTAGTTTTGATAACCTGTTAATTAAGAACTTTTATCAAACAATTATTATTTAATCAATGAACTACGTTGTTGCTGTGTTACCAAACCGCATCCAAGCCGAAGCCGCTTACTTAGCTCTAGAAGCACAAGGCATCAAAAGCACTATCCTGGGTAAGGGTTATAAAACTGCTGACGAGTTTGGCTTGGTTGATCCCCAAGAACAAGCTAAAAAGCAAGCAAAGCTGATGTCATACTGGCTCCTACCATTCGGCTTTTTTGCAGGTTTTACCTTTAGCCTAATTACAGATTTAAACACTTTTTCCTGGGCGGGTGAAGTTGGTAACCACATCGTTGGGGGACTGCTGGGTGCTGCTGGTGGGGCTATGGGTAGTGTTTTTGTCGGTGGTGGTGTTGGGTTAGTGGTGGGCGGCGGTGACGCTTTACCCTACCGCAATCGCTTAGAGATGGGTAAATATATAGTTGTTGTTCAGGTTTCCGAAGCGATCAGTCGGCAAGCAACCCGCATATTACGTAAGTTTGAACCAGAAAATATCCAGGGTTATGCTGACACATCCAGCATATAGCAATTGAAGATTCACAATTCAAAATTTGATAATTTGGATAATGTTGCCAAGAGAAGAACTTTTAAAAGGTGTCGAAAATCGTGATAGTGTTGCTCGTGTCATAGATCAGGCAGAACAAGCAATTAAAACTTGGGAAGTAGTTTTGACTGATTTTTTGTCTCCCCCGGAATTAGCAGAAATTCACAGGGTATTCAATCGGTTAACAGATGTACAATTACTCACCTGGGGTGGTTATCCCCAAGCAGAACGTCAAAGAATTGCCATGGCGCGTTCTGAATTGCCCCTAGATCAATCTCAAGTTGACCTTGCAGCTTTAGAAATTGCCGGTAATTTTCTGTTTGATCCCGCCACTCACCGCGACTTTTTGGGCGCAATGCTGGGGACGGGAATTGTCCGTGAAAAGACAGGAGATATTATTGTTCTGGGAGAACGGGGAGCGCAAGCAATCTTAGTACCTGAGTTGGCAGAATTTTTAGAAATGAGTCTGCAACAGGTGCGCTCAGTTCCCGTGAAAACTCAGCGCTTTGACATTAATGAGTTGAAAGTTAGGGAACCGAAGAAAAAGGAATTAACTACAGTGGAAGCTTCTTTACGACTAGATGCCATCGCTTCTGCTGGTTTCGGTATGTCCCGCAGTAAAATGGTTAATTTCATCGAGAGTGGCGATGTCCGCGTCAATTGGAAAGACGTTAATCAAGCTAGTTCTCATGTTAAGACAGGCGACTTAATCGCTATTCGTGGTAAAGGACGTTTAGAAGTAGGCGAAATTGCTGTTACTAAAAAAGAACGTTACCGCGTGCAATTAACAAGATATATGTAGACTTTAATCTTTTCTTACAGCTTTACCAATATACCAAACCGAAGTATCTTCATTGATTTCGATGGGAAACGGTTCTGAGTTTTTGTCTTTATTTTTTGTATTTAAACCTTTAAACAGGATGTTGATGAATGTTTGAAAACTCATACCCCCTGTCAAGTCAAATCCTTTAATGACAACATTTATAAAACCATTACTTTCCATTGTATAAGTTAGTCCTTCGGGTTTAATAAACTTATTCCAATCATGAAAACCTGGCGGTATTTGCTTGAGAATATCCTCCAAGAGCCAAATCATGATCAATCTTGATTTCAAATTCCTATTAATTGTATCAAATAAAAATAAACCATTTGTCTTTAACACTCTATGAACTTCGGAAATAACTTGTTTCCAATCTGTCACGTGTTCTAAAACATCACAACACAACACAACATCAAATTCCTTGGCAGCAAAAGGCAAATTTTCCGCAATTCCCCAATGATAATCAATGTCTAAGTTGTTTTTTCTAGCATGTGCTTGAGCAACTTTAATTGATGGCAAAGATAAATCAATAGCAGATACAATAGCTTTTTGTTTAGCTAAAGTTTCACATGCTAATCCACCCCCACAACCAACATCTAAAACCTTAACTCCTTGCCAGGTGGGGATATAATTTGAAAAAAAATCAATTCTAGACTTATTCAGACGAGCAGATAAATTTAAAACTTCACCTTCTATCCACCAATTATCTGCATTTACATCATAGTATTCTAGAGGATTTTTTTTCATTTTTTGGATGAATAATAATAATTATGAATCAATGCTTAATAGCATTTCTAATAATTAACACTTTATCTTTTGCTACGCAATTAATCCCTCCTACTTTAGGGCTATTTTAGTTGAATTAATAAAGTTATCTAAAACACATTTTCTTGGAAAAATAGCCTTTTCTAAGCTTCTAGTCTACTACGGGTTCAGCACCATGAGGCCGGAAATTCCCCAGTTAATTGCTTCTTCCCGGTGAATCACACCAATACCTTCCACCCGTCGCCGAAAGATGGAATTGTTAATAGGATTGTTAATAAATAAACCCTCATACTCATCCATCTGTAAACTGCATAAATAGAAGATCCAGTAATTGCAAGTGTCTTTCTATCACAGGGATAGTTTTAGCCGCAAAGGCTTGCAAGTCTCGGTCTTGACCTAACTGTATTTGACGGGTATGGATGACTAAATTTTCCATGTGTCCGTTAATGCCAGCTTCATTTATATATGCTTGGTCAAAATTGCTGCCAGAAAGCTCTGATAGTTGTGCTTTTAACGCTTGATACTTGGGGCTTGCAGTGGTTGGCAGAGTAATTCCCTTTTGCTGCGCCAACTCTATTAATTGCTCATTCAAAGGCGTGTGATCCGCAATCATTTGTTTGGCATATTGCCTGACATCACTATTTTTTGATTTTTCCAGTGCCAATTTTGCTAGTTCAACTTCCGCCATTCCGGCTTGAGCTGCTTCTTGCACATACACCATGTCAATTTCACTGAGGCTAGCTTGTGAAATTTTAGTCTCTAGAGTCCTAGAGTTATGGGGTGTGGTGTGGGCGATGGCCTTCGGCACTGCCCTCGGCGCAATCGCTCTTTGATTGATCTGGGCATAGCCAGGAACAGCGATGGTGCTACTTACTCCAATAATTCCAATCAGATGAGTAAATTTTTTCGCCAAGTTTCCATGCAATAAATTCATTTTGTTCACTTGATAGAGGATTCTTGATCACGGTTTTGGCGGTCCTCAGGTTCCGTACTTAAAACAGACCGGGGATATTCTTGATCTGAGAGGAGATTAGCTTCCGATGGACCCACGCCGTAATGGTAAGGATGTAAAGCTAAAACAGGTTGAGTTTTAAAGTTCTCTGGTGGGGGTGGAGAAGTGGTCATCCATTCCAAAGTCAAACCTCGCCAAGGGTTATCAGGTGCTTTTTCACCGTATAACCAGCTATGGCAAACGTTAATCAAAAAAGGTAGGGTAGAAATTGCCAGTAATACCGCACCAATAGAACAAATAAGGTTGAGATCGGCAAATTTGGGGTCATACACAGCAATTCGCCTTCTCATCCCTTGGATACCTAACTGGTGCATGGGGAAAAATGCCAAGTTAAAGCCAATATAGGTAAGTACAAAGTGAATTTTCCCTAGGTTTTCATCTAGCATTCGCCCGGTCATTTTCGGAAACCAATGATAAATACCGGCATACAAGCCAAAGACACTACCACCAAATAAAACGTAGTGTAGGTGAGCCACAATGAAATAGCTGTCATGAACGTGAATATCGAAGGGAACCGCAGCTGTCATGACACCGCTAATTCCACCAATGACAAACACCGAAATCAAGCCCATGGCAAATAGCATGGCCGTCCGAAAGTGGATTTTGCCACCCCAGATGGTTCCTAACCAGCTAAATACTTTAATTCCTGTGGGTACAGCAATAACCATGGTGGTGATCATGAAAAACATTCGCACCCACCCTGGTGTCCCAGTCGTAAACATGTGGTGCGCCCAGACAATTAGTGATAAACAAGCGATGGCAATACTGGAATAAGCAACGGCTAGATAACCAAAAATTGGCTTGCGGGCGTGAACTGGAACAATTTCCGACATCATCCCTTGGACTGGGAGAATCATGATATACACGGCTGGGTGTGAATAGTACCAAAACATATGTTGATAAACTACAGGATCACCCGCTCCCGTGGGGTTGAAGAATGTCGTACCTGCAAGGAGGTCAAAAGTGAGCAAAATCAGCCCCCCAGCCAGTACAGGAGTTGCTAACAGTGTCAACCCAGAAGTTGCTAGCATTGCCCAGCAAAAAAGAGGCATGTCACTTAGACCCATCCCTGGTGTCCGCATTTTCAAAATTGTCACCAGAAAATTTAGTCCTGCCAAAATCGAGGAAGTTCCCAATAAAAGCAGGCCGAAAATCCACATAGCTTCACCGACTTGACCCATCACCAGACTTAACGGCGGATAGGATGTCCAACCAGCTTGGGGTGGTCCGAAAAAGAAACTAGCTATGATTAAAAGGCCTCCTGGAGGGACAAGCCAAAAAGCCACTGCATTCAAACGCGGAAAAGCCATGTCTCGCGCCCCAATTAAGAGAGGAACTAAAAAGTTACCAAATCCCCCCGTCCCAGCCGGAATAATCCACAGAAAAATCATTATTGTTCCGTGGAGGGTAAATAAACCACTATAAAGTTCAGGGCTAACTACGTCTGTCTCTGGTGTTGCTAGTTCACTACGAATTACAGTGGCTAAAACACCACCCAATAAATAAAAAACAAAACTGGTGACTAGGTATTGAATGCCAATAACTTTATGGTCAGTACTAAAGCTAAAATATTCTCGCCAATTCCTCATCACAGGTTCTTCAGGATGAGCCGGAAGATTGGCAGTTTCTTGAACTTGTACTTGTGTCATAATCAATAAAATTTAGATACTAGTATGGCTAGTATCTTCTACCCCTTGCTGTAAAATTTCTGACGGCATTAAACCTGGACGATGAGCATCATTAGGAACACCATGAGGATCTAAAACTCCTTCTGGTAGGTACACTAATTCCCGTAGTGGTGTGACCATAGGATCTTCCGTAACTTTGTACGGCACTCTCCCCATTGCTACATTGTCATGGTTTAATTCGTGGCGATCGTAAGTACAAAGTTCATATTCTTCAGTAAATGAAAGGCAGTTTGTCGGGCAAAATTCCACACAATTACCACAGAAAATACAAACTCCAAAATCAATACTGTAGTGTTTTAATTCTTTCTTTTTGTATTCTTTATTGAACACCCAATCTACAACTGGCAGATTAATAGGACAGACGCGAACACAAACCTCGCAAGAAATACACTTATCAAATTCAAAGTGAATACGACCCCGATAGCGTTCAGAAGGAATTAGTTTCTCATAAGGATATTGAACAGTAATAGGACGACGGTTCATGTGGTCAAAAGTTACCGACAGTCCTTGTCCAATATATCGACTGGATTGCCAAGCTTGTTGGGCGTAATCTCTGACTGGTTTGAGAAAGTTAAACATGAGTAAATTAATGTCACTTAATCGTGCTCTTAATAAGCACGTTAATGGGTAATATTGTTGATAACTTCCGTCAAAGGTCAGGCTAAATATTAACTTAGATTGTATGTAAAAGTACAATTTCTCCTCTAAGCAAGCAAACTTGGCCTATTTGCCCAAATATCGAAAACCTAAAATCATACAATAATGCGACTAATTGTAGGTGACATTTTTTTATTCATTATTACTATCAGGAGAATCATATATGCCCCAATTTTTAATACCGCAATTTTGTAATATCCCTTCAACACTATGAATCTCTTCATCTGTACCATTCAGGATCAGTAAATAATAACTCTGTTGCAGGCGATCGCTATAAACTCTGGCTCGGTTTTCGGGTATCCCTAAATCAACTAGCGCCTGCACTAAATTCTCATTTGCTAATGCTCCCATAGCAACACCCGCCATACTAGCAACTAACGCCACACCTACTGAACCTGCTGCCAATAAAGTTCCTAAACTAGGAATCGCCAAACTACTCAAACCAACTAGCACACTACCCCAGATAGTAGCCGTCAGTGTATCACCTATTGGCTTGGTAGCGTTAACACTTTGGTCACCAATGCGATTACTTAGGGCTATGGGCTTTGCACCATCGCTCATCTGTGCCTCACCCAGGCCCTCGTCTGGTTCTACATCTTTAGCAATGATAGAAACTTGCTCCATGGGAAAGCCTGACGCTTTCAATTCATTAATTGCTTGCTCTACTTCTTGATATTTTCCAAATACTCCTACCGCATATTTATTTTTTTTCTGATTTTTAGTAACCATATTATCCCCATTCGCAATTACCAGTCAAATTCAATTTGCTTGATAAAAATCCCCTATGCAATTAATTTGGTAATTAATAAAAAATATTCGATTTTAACCAACAAAAATTTTGTTAACCAGCCGCAGCATATACTAATAAAAAATACATACTGCGGCTGTGAATGTTTTAATCTTGTCAAGAATCTGTTTGACCGGGCTCACCTTGTTGATCTTGCTGATCAGGTTGACCAGGCTGACCAGGCTGATCACTTTGACCAGGCTGTTTTTCAGGAGCAGTCTCATCTCCTGGTTGTTGTGCTTGGGAGTGTATGGTGCCAGTTGTAGATCTAGTTAAATTAGTTAATGCAAATGCGGGGAAACTGATCAAGGCACTGACACCAGCGACTCCCACAAGGCTAACAAGCATTTTGAAGAATCTTGTATTCTTGTTGGCTTTCATTTTCATCTCCTGAGATTAAAGCAGCAAAACTTTTAAATTACGAAGTAATTTGACGAAATGTATGCAAAGTCTTGGAGTATTCTGAACTGTAGTTAACTCTTATTCAGTCAGAAATACTACATTAAGTTTTGCATTTACTCTCAACATTAATTCTGTTAAACTTGCAGAACGTCTGTCTAAAGAATAAGATAATGTTAAACAGGATGGTGATGACAAATACCAATAAAATTTTTATCCTGAGAGTTATAATTGCTGCATTCTCTTAGAATAATAATATGTATTTGTTAAGCTTTTGAAAGTGGTAAATTTATCCCTATAAAAAGATAGAATATTTATGTACAATGAATATATTCAAGTCTCATTGATAATTACTATATATATAATTATTTAAACTATTTCAACTTAGAAGCAGAATCCTCAATACATACAAAATTTTTTATACACTTAATCATATCTGGGCTTGATGACCTTGATCTGAAAAAAAGTCTTTCCTCAGTTGTTTTTCCGTAAGTCATACTTGTAACGGATGACAAATAGGACAAAAAACTGCTCAAATAAGAGTTACTGTTGTTTATACTCGAGTAATGACAGACCGCGTTTTGATACTTGGTGGCACAGGGCGGATCGGTAGCCATGTTGCTGCCGATCTGGCCAGCCACACCCAGGCAAAAATTACAATTACTGGACGTTCCCCAGAGAAAGGAAGCTGCGTCAGTTTTTCTTTGGGTAACAAAGTTCAGTTTTTGGTGTTAGACCTGGCAGAAGTTAATAAATTGAGGGAAGCCATCGCCAACTCTAATTTAGTTATTCATTGTGCTGGACCTTTTCACTACCGAGATGCTAATGTTCTTAAAATTTGCATTGAACAAGGTGTCAACTATGTAGATGTCAGTGACCATCGTTCTTATACCACCAAGGCTTTAAAGTACCATGAACAAGCTGTTGCTGCTGGGGTGACAGCAATTATTAATACTGGTATTTTCCCCGGAATTTCTAACAGCATGGCCCGTCAGTGTCTTGAACAATTCCATGAACCAGAAAAAATACACTTAAGTTATCTAGTATCTGGTTCTGGTGGTGCGGGAATCACAGTCATGCGGACAACTTTTTTAGGATTACAATATCCTTTTGAAGCTTGGATAGATAATAAATGGCAAAAAACTCAGCCCTATAGTGAAAGAGAAATTGTTGATTTTCCCTCTCCCTATGGACCCAGAGCCGTTTACTGGTTTGATATGCCAGAAACCTTGACAATCCCCCACGCCTTTCCATCAGTTAAAACTGTAGTCACAAAGTTTGGCTCCATTCCCGACTTTTATAACCACCTAACTTGGATGACCGCACATATATTTCCTAAGTGGTTAATCCAGCGTCGTTACATAGTTGAAGTTCTGTCCCGGGTCAGTCATTCAATGACAGATTTAACCGATAATTTCAGTGGAATTGGTGTAGCAGTACGTTCAGAAGTCACAGGTAAAAAAAATGGTCAAACAGCCGTTTACTCTTCCACCATCATACACGAAAATACAGCAGTAGCTTCTGGTTGTGGTGCAGGTAGCATTGCCCAATTCTTATTAGAAGGCAATCTGAAAAAACCCGGTGTTTCACCTGTAGAAGAAGCACTACCAACAAGTTTATTTATCCAAGCCATGCAAAACCGAGGAATTAAAATAAATTATAATTGGTCTCAAAACACCCACTCCCAGCTTAATCATGGACGCTGGCAATGACTGAAGGGGAAAGGTTACAGCGCTTTAAGCAATTTTCCCACAGCAGTAGTCGTGCTATGTTGCAAAATTGCCTATTTCCCATTGTCAATCACGAAGATGGTATGGGCACATTAGAGATTCTTTACCCCAATGAAGCTGTCAAACAACCCTCATACAGAAAAAAACCCAAAATTAACAACAATATCAGCAGTTGTTGGAGTCATATCCGTTGGTTATCACTATGTATTGAGGAAGATGGTAAACTGTAGTGCCATAAGTGTACCCGTAACGGCGATTTAGTCAGACCTGAGAGTAATTCGTAATTGAGACAATCCAGGTTTATGGACTTAAGTCTACATACAGGTTGTGTTGTATCAGCCTTTCAATAACGTGATTTGCCAAGCCCCATTTCCCATATCCCATGACGACTTTCCTATGTTCAATGCCTAAAAAACAAAAATTTCCTCACCTAGTTGGTTCTAAGTGGACAGCACGGAAAAAAATAGATGGCTGGCGACACTTTCAAGTACTTAACCGTAAAAATCAAAGTAAGTGGGTGTATGCTGAAATGGTTGCTGCCTGCGACCCCAATGTTCGCTTTTGGTTAAATGCAAAATTGTTACAAGATAACTCTCAGTGGCAAGCTGGCTGGCAGTCACTACAGGAAATTGAAGCGGCGGAACCTCAAAAATCAGCCCATATCTGAAAATTAATAATTCATTACAAAAAAATCACTAACCCACCCAAACCATAACCGAGACGGTGTTGGTAAAACCTTTTATTTGCCAATACACCTGCTCTTCACATTTACAGTAGATTTTTAGCATTCCGTAGCAAATCTCTCTGTTTAACTTTCAACTTCAGTTTATTTGGTTGGGGATCAGCCTGGTTGAGGGTAGTTTAAATACCTGAAAACTATATACAAAACTACATATAGGTTTTTTTGTCTTTTGTAACTCTTTTAATTTAAAAGTTATATAAAATCTAAAATAATTAGGTTTATAAACTAAAATAAGCTTTTTATTCATGTAAGAATTAAATATTGTTTTTAATTATTTTTAATAAAATGAATAACTTCATTTTTCATATTTAAGACCTCTTTTCTTTCTGTGTAATTTCGACAATAATGGCAATCACATAGCTCACACATCGCCATCTGCCCTAGGTGAAAGCCAAGGCTTGAGCCACGAGTTTGACAAAAAATTATCCGAGGCAAACAACAGTGAAACTAGCAGTTTACGGAAAAGGTGGTATTGGTAAATCGACAACTAGCTGTAATATATCCGTCGCCCTAGCCAAACGCGGCAAAAAAGTTCTGCAAATTGGTTGTGACCCCAAACACGACAGCACCTTCACTCTCACAGGTTTTTTGATTCCCACCATTATCGACACCCTCCAAGAAAAGGACTACCACTACGAAGATGTTTGGCCAGAAGATGTGATTTATAAAGGCTATGGCGGTGTAGATTGCGTAGAGGCAGGTGGTCCACCGGCTGGTGCAGGTTGTGGCGGCTACGTGGTAGGCGAAACAGTAAAGTTACTGAAAGAACTCAACGCTTTTGATGAGTATGATGTAATTCTGTTTGATGTACTAGGTGACGTTGTTTGTGGTGGTTTCGCAGCCCCACTCAACTATGCTGACTACTGCATAATTGTCACTGACAATGGCTTTGATGCTTTGTTCGCAGCGAATCGAATTGCTGCATCAGTGCGGGAGAAAGCACGAACTCACCCACTGCGTTTAGCTGGTTTAATTGGCAATCGCACTTCTAAGCGTGACTTGATCGAAAAGTACGTAGAATCAGTTCCTATGCCAATTCTAGAAGTCTTACCTTTAATTGAAGACATCCGTATTTCCCGGGTGAAGGGTAAAACTTTATTTGAAATGGCAGAACATGACCCTTCTCTGAGCTATGTTTGTGCTTACTACCTCAACATCGCTGACCAAATTCTGGCGGGTCCAGAAGGTGTTGTACCTAAGGATTCTCCAGATCGTGAATTGTTCTCTTTGTTGTCTGATTTTTATCTCAATCCCCGTCAACACCAGGTTCCTAATTCGGAAGAGCAACTCGACTTGATGACTGTGTAACATCATCAATATTCAGGATGAGGAAAAATATGGCTTTCTTTAATAGCTTTACAAATTCAATAAGACAGAAGTGGTTGCAATTTTTTCAGGTAAACCGTGATTGGCTTATCCTACACATGAAAGCAGATTCGGTTAACACTCCTGATGGCGGAAAGCGACCACCTTCATACCTCATCCTAGGGGTTGTCAACGCGCTGGAACCAAAATTGGCACAGTTAATGATGCCCTTTTCGAGACTGAATTCTGACGTTGATACTCTCATTGAAGTGCTCGATTTGCATTTTGACCCAGATATTGCTCTCGGTAACCGTTTCATTCCCCCAGATGAAACAGAAGAAATACCAGCAGCAGGAGAAATCAATCAATACCAGTCAGCAGATGAAAATTCTGCTTTGGAAAGTTCTGTAGTCAGTGAATCTGACGAAAGCCAAAATCAACTGGGTAATGAGTTTAATGAACCACTAAATGCCGAAGCAGATGATTTTGGTGAAATTTCCTTCGACTCATCAACTGTATCGGTAGAAAAACTGAATGAGGAAATGCTCGATGATCTCAACACACCAGACGATAACGCTTTGAAAGAGGTGTCATCTGATGTCTGGGATGATACAGCCTTGTCCAAGAGTGGAGAAAATATCGATTTTTTAGGGGAAGAACTGCCATCAGGCGTTTTTGATGAATCAGAAATAGCCCGTCTCTTCCCCAAAGCTTGATTTATTCACGTTCCTGTTAAATGTGGGGACTACTAATTGGTGTTATGTGCCACAAACTACGGTATTTAGGAGGAAACATCATTTCCCCCTAATCCCTACCCTGTATTCACCTGCCATTAAATATCAAGGGGAGAAAAATTTAAATGACTATCGCTCAACAACCAGAAGCTTTAAACTTTGAGTGTGAAACGGGAAATTACCACACCTTCTGCCCAATTAGCTGCGTGGCCTGGTTATATCAAAAAATCGAAGATAGCTTCTTTTTGGTAATTGGTACGAAGACTTGTGGGTATTTCCTGCAAAACGCTATGGGGGTAATGATTTTTGCTGAACCTCGCTATGCAATGGCAGAGTTGGAAGAAGGAGATATTTCGGCACAGCTGAACGACTATGAAGAGTTAAAGCGGTTGTGTTTGCAAATTAAACGCGATCGCAACCCTAGTGTTATTGTTTGGATTGGTACTTGTACTACAGAAATTATTAAAACTGATTTAGAAGGTTTAGCACCGAAGTTAGAAGCAGAAATTGGTATACCCATTGTTGTAGCCCGTGCTAATGGTCTTGATTACGCTTTTACCCAAGGGGAAGATACAGTCTTAGCAGCAATGGCTAATCGTTGTCCTAGTAAAGCTCCTAAGGCGCTAACCGAAACAGACAAGAGCGATGAGCGCAACCCCATTCAAAAGCTGCTTAACTTCGGTAAGAAGAAAGAAGAAGTTATCCAAGAAGAATCTGAATATGTAGATCATCCACCTCTAATTCTCTTTGGTTCCCTACCTGATCCTGTGGTCACGCAGTTAACCTTGGAATTGAAAAAACAAGGAATTAAGGTTTCCGGCTGGCTACCTGCAAAGCGTTTCACTGAACTGCCGATAATTGAAGAAGGGTATTATGTCGCTGGTGTCAACCCCTTCCTCAGTCGGACTGCTACCACTTTAATGCGTCGCCGCAAATGTAAATTAATTGGCGCACCCTTCCCCATTGGACCTGATGGTACTCGCGCCTGGTTAGAAAAAATCTGCTCTGTGTTTGGTATTACTCCTCAAGGTTTGGATGAGCGTGAGGCGCAAATCTGGGCAAGTTTAGAAGATTATGTCAAACTAATTCGTGGCAAGTCTGTATTTTTCATGGGTGATAACTTGCTGGAAATCTCCCAAGCGCGATTTTTGGTACGTTGTGGAATGATGGTTCACGAAGTCGGTATTCCCTATATGGATAAGCGCTATCAAGCTGCTGAGTTGGCGCTCTTAGAAAAAACTTGTCAAGAAATGGGTGTACCCCTACCGAAGATTGTTGAGAAACCAGATAATTACAACCAGGTTCAGCGCATTTATGAATTGAAGCCGGATTTGGTAATTACCGGTATGGCTCACGCTAATCCCTTGGAAGCACGGGGGATAAATACTAAGTGGTCGGTAGAGTTCACTTTTGCTCAAATTCACGGTTTTACTAATGCGCGTGATCTTCTGGAATTGGTGACCCGTCCTCTACGTCGCAATAATAATTTAAAAGATTTGGGTTGGGATAAATTGGTGAAAGAAGAAGCGAAGATTTAGTAACATGGAGTGGGGTAAATGATACCAACCCCACTCTATTTTATTCTGGTATTAGTTAAACCAAAGCTAAACACAGCAATACCCAAACTTATGAAAAGCTTGGGAATCGCCAAAAATGCCAGTAGATTCTCAGTGGGCAATAAATAAGAAACTAGAGCAATTAACTAAACAGCACCACTATTTTTGTTAAATAGAATTGCTATAGTTTTGAAAATTAATTTCACATCGTATAACAAACTCCAATTTTTTTGATACTTTAAATCCAGGTGAATTACATCTTCAAAACTACGTACCGTAGACCGCCCATTGACTTGCCACTCCCCAGTCATACCGGGTTTAACATCTAAACGTTGCCATTCGGGTACTTCATAGCGTTCTACTTCATCGGGCGTGGGTGGTCTAGTACCCACTAAACTCATATCTCCTTTGAGGACATTCCAAAATTGCGGTAATTCATCCAAGCTGGTTCGCCGCAAAAATCGCCCCACCCGAGTCACTCTCGGATCTTGTTCGTTCTTGAAAAAGGCACCTTGGACTTGATTTTCAACTTGGGATTTCTTCGCTTCCGCATCTACACACATAGAGCGGAATTTCCAAATTTTAAAACGTTTGCCCATCCAACCGCAGCGAATTTGACCAAAGAAAATAGGTCCAGGATCATCAATTCGGATAGCCACCACAATGGGAATAAACAAAAATCCTGTAATTACCAAACCTACCAGTGCGCCAATAATGTCTATGAATCTTTTCATCCAAGATGCTACAGATGGATGAGTCTTTGGGGTTGGTAGTTGCTCTACTTTCCGAGAATTACTCTGATGGGTATCTGTAGATTTATCAGTTTCTATTGGCGATTTTTCCCTGCTAGGCTGAATGGGAAAAACTTCATCTAATCCTGTAAGATTAAGCACTGCCATAACTTGAGGAGTAACATTCCGCAAAGTCATGGTAATTCCTTTTTCCTGGGAATTTTTGAAATTACTCACCAGCGCACCTAAACCACTACTATCCATAAAAATGGTTTGGTGAAAATCAATAATGATTTGTTTGGGAGGTGTATTTTCTTGCATTAAATTTTGGCAGATTTGCTTAAAGCCTACGGCTTCAAGCACGCTTAATCTCGCTGAAACCTGCACTATCGCAGTTTCCTTGAAGGAACTAACTGAAAAGTCTTCCTGTGTGGGTTGGCTAGTCATGAAGCTGTGCACTTTCGTTGCCATGTAAATTTAAACTGCCAAAAGTTATGTTACTCTGGTAATTTATGTAACCTCATCGGAACTTAATAGTTAATTAGTAGGTATAAACACTAATAGTTACTGAGGATGGGAGCGGAGATTGCCAGCGACGATTCACAATAGAAAAAGAACTAAAAAATATCTCACCTTTTGTGCCGACGCAGCGCAATGGCGCTGTCATTATCCCATGACTGTTAAAACTAAGGTTCAACCTACAGCACGCCTGATTGAGGTCTTTTCTGCTATTCAAGGGGAAGGACTGAATGTCGGGACACGCCAACTCTTTATTCGCTTTGCTTTTTGTGACTTGCGGTGCGACTTTTGTGATAGTGCCCACACTTGGAATGCACCCGCTACTTGTCGGATAGAGCGATGGCCAGGATTGCGCGACTTTGAAATCCACTCAAATCCTGTCCCACTACCCATTTTAATCCAATGGGTTGAAAGGCAGAATTTACCTTGTCTACACGATAGCATTAGCTTAACGGGCGGCGAACCCCTTCTTCATGCAGCTTTCTTACAAGAATTTTTGCCCCAAGTGCGATCCCTTACCAATTTACCCATATATTTAGAGTCCGGTGGACATCGCCCAGAACAATTAGCGGTGATTTTACCCTACTTAGACTCTGTGGGCATGGACTTAAAACTACCTAGTGTGAGTGGCGAAACTCTTTGGCAAGAACATACAAAATTTTTACAATTATGTTTTAATTCAGATTTAGAGCTTTTTGTCAAAATTATAATTTCTGAAAATACAGATCCAGCTGAACTACAACGTTGTGCGGCAATAGTGGCACAAGTCAGCCCACATATCCCCGTATTTTTACAACCTGTTACCCCTTTGCCAGCTTCTCAACAACTCACTAAAACACCTGTACTAGCACCCACTCCCGAGAAAGTCTTGATGTGGCAAGCTTTAATGAAGCAGTTGCTAGCACAAGTCCGGGTTATACCTCAAACTCATAAAATGTTAAATCAACTGTAATCAAATCTTGTTTGGGGATGGGAAATACCCACCCCAGAGACTGCATTCTACAGTCCGGCCTCATCTGTAGTTCTAGATTTAGCCTTGGCTTTGTTAGCACTGCGTTTGAGTGCAGAAAGTCTTGCTTCGTAGCGAGACCGTTGGCGTTTGCTAGGTGTGTTATCAATCATAGTTTTTAAGGCACTACCCAGACTCTTATAGGCGTTAGGGAGACTATAACCAAAGCGAGTTGCCAATGTGATCGCCTTTTCGTCGGCAACTATCAATTCCCTGAGTTGTTTTTCCCCATTATTCTTTTGATACAATCGCCAGCCAGAGACACCACATAGAGCCAAAGCTAATACCAGCAATAATCCATCTTGAACCCACAATTCGCCCACAGCACCACCTAAACCAATAGCTAATGCTGCCATTTCCCAGCCATCTTTGGGAATAGTATCATTTTGAATACGAGCAACTTCATGCCAGAAGAGCAGATTACGCTGATCCATTGCCAGACCATCCCATTTCACCAAGTCTATTTGAATTTCCACTTGGTCTTTACCAATTTCTTCGCAACGGATCATAGGTGGATTAACCTCGGTGGTACCTTCAACCGTGACCCAGCTCTGCAATTCTGGCGGTAGTAAGCCTTTTAACCGCCGCAGTTCACTCATTTCCGCCTTGGCAAAAGAGGTTGCATAGGATGTCATAAAATCCAGTCCTAAAAAAAACTTCAGTATATAGTGAGGGTATCACTTTGGAGTATAGCTATTTCAGTGATGATTCGCCTCACTCATTGGGAAAACCTCTCAGTGGGAGTTGAGGGCAAAGATACCTGATTCATTTCCCAGTAAACTCCTTCTTAGCTGTACCAAAAATCCTCTCATCACATCAAGGATGGAGTCAAGTCTATCCGTATAGACAGAATCTGATAGTTTAACTTCTGTCCTACCGTAGCAAAACCCCTAGAATTGTGTATGAACATTGAGAATGAGCCAGCTTTCCACTCACAAAGATTATTACTAAGAATCCTAGCAAAACAGTCATTAGTTGATTTATACTACCATAGGACATACCCCTATGAGTTTTTATTCAACCCCATAGACAGCCGTTTTTTTGTTAGTATTCAAAAAAACCAACACATACACTTGCTATTCAATTTTGTTGTTTGTAAGTAAGTGATTGGAGAAAATTGTAACAAAAGGGATAAAACACCTGAGGTTTAATGTCTGATTATTTCCAAGGAAATTTCCCATTACAATCTGTCTCAGAGATCAAGAGCGCACTCAGAGGACTAGAGGCTGAAGCCAAAGAGGTGAGCAAGGATTTAGCTTTGACTATTGCCGAAGCAGCTTTAGACCGCAAAGCGGGTGATATCTTGGTTCTGGGGGTAGCAGATGTATCTTATCTGGCAGACTACTTTGTGATGATGACCGGCTACTCTAGGGTGCAAGTCAGGGCTATCGCCGACGCAATTGAAGCTAGGGTAGAAAGTGATTGGCAACGACGACCCTTGCAAATAGAAGGAAAAGCGGATAGTAGTTGGGTATTGCTAGATTACGGCGAAGTGATTGTTCACATCATGATGCCCACTGAGAGAGAATTTTATAATTTAGAAGCATTTTGGGTTCATGCAGAACGTATTTCCCTGGCAAATTCTGATGAGGGCGGGGGTAAGGTAAAATGATGAGGCCTTCGGTTTCCAATTGTCCAGTTCCCATAGACCAACAACCACTCAATGAATACGAAGAGTTAAAAACATCCTGGCTATTTTGTGATTGCATCTTAAATTGGCGAGACTATATCATGAAAATGCTGTGGATTTGGGGTTTATCGTGGCTGGTAGCAGGCCCAGTAGCAGCCGCTAGTTTCCCGCCGCACAAGCAACTCGTCCACTTTATCCTCTCCGGTGCAGCAGGAGCGAGTTTAGGGGTGGTTTTGGTACTGGTGCGGTTGTTTTTGGGGTGGAACTATGTACGCGATCGCCTCTACAGTCCAACGGTATTTTATGAAGAGTCAGGCTGGTACGACGGACAAACTTGGACTAAGCCAGAAGAAGTAATCATGCGCGATCGCCTAATAGTCACATACGAAATCAAACCGATTCTCCAACGATTACAATTTACCTTCGCTGGCTTGGCGGGAATGTTTGTTATTGGTACTATAGTTTGGCAATTGTCATAAACCCTCATTGGTGTTTAGTAATTAACTACTAATGACCAACAAATAGGAACTAATACAGCCGCTTTGGCAGTCAAAAGTCAAAGAATCCTACTTTGGTCTTGTTGGCAGTTTTTTACGGTGGTTCCATGGCCGCTGTATTCTACTAATTAATAAAAAAAGGTGATAAATATTAACCCATGACAATGGGAAAACGAACTCAAGCCACCCCCCTAGAAGTCCGGCTCCTCCGGGAAGGGATTATTGAATCGCGCCATATAGTGCAGGCCGTTGTGTGCGACGAACGCGCAAGGGTTCTGTCCGTCGCAGGCAACTCGGAAACTGCTGCATTTGTCCGTTCAGCACTGAAGCCATTTCAAGCCCTCGCAGTCACCACCACAGGCACACTAGAACGTTATCATCTCAGCGATCGCGACTTAGCCATTATTACCAGTTCTCACCAGGGTACAATAGAACAAGTAAGACAGGCATTTAACATTCTGTGGCGGGCTGACCTTGATCCGAACGCACTTCAGTGTCCGATTCCTCAAGGGAAAAAAAGCCCACTGGAATATAATTGCTCTGGTAAACATGCGGGAATGTTAGCTGTTTGCCAACAACGTCATTGGCCTTTAAATAACTACTTGGAACGCAAACACCCAGTACAGCAGTTAATTTTGAGCAAAGTCGCAGAATTGTTACGCATGCCGGCGGAGGAATTTCTCAGCGCTCATGATGACTGCGGCGCACCCACCTATCTAATGCAAATCAGTCAAATGGCATCTTTGTATGCTCTTTTAGCTTCTAGTAACAATGTGGATATGGAGCGAATTGTTCGCTCCATGACTCATCATCCAGCAATGGTGGCCGGAGAAGGTGAATTTGACACAGAACTGATGCGTTTAGCTCCAGGAGAACTGGTAAGTAAATCCGGTGCTGAAGGAGTGCAATGTATTGGCAGACTGGGTGAAGGTATGGGATTGACCATTAAAGTCATGGATGGAGCAAAACGAGCAAAATATGCCGTGGCGATTTACTTGCTCCAACAAATGGGTTGGATTAGTCCCAGCACCGCCGATGGCCTCTCAGAGAAGTTTATGACTTTAGGAAAATATAAGCGGTTAGAAGTAGTTGGAGAATTGTCACTTTTATAGTTGCCAAACTTCTGACTTTGTGGTTATACTAGAGGAGTGAAGAGGCGACGCGGGATAGAGCAGCCTGGTAGCTCGTCGGGCTCATAACCCGAAGGTCAGTGGTTCAAATCCACTTCCCGCCACCAAATAAAAGAAAGAACAAAATTCCGTTCACCCTAGATAATATAGGGTAAGCGGTTTTTTGTTTTATGCTGTTAAAGCCTGTGGGAGAGAAACTACGTTGAGATATAGTGCTTACTCCGTGAGGAAATAGGTAAATAAAATGTGTGTGTTCCTCTGTTAAAGATGGAAAGGCAGGATTTTGATCTATTCTGTAAGAGAAACCTGACAACAAGCGCGGAGTATCATGGTTGTGAATTTGCAGCGACCGATTTTGGTGGGAGGATTGGGACTATCCTTTTCCCTGTGGATATTACAAAGCTGGCATGATTCCATAGTGCAGCTGAGTGAATTTGGTTTATTTAGTGCTGTGGCTGTGGGTAGTGGTTTGTGGTTATTGCAAAAACATCGCCCCCAACATACTTCAAAGCAGCCAGATGCTGTTGTTGTACATCGGGCAATGGTGGAAACTGCCATCGCCACAACTAAAACCATAATTAACCAATTAGCAATAGAAGCAGAAAACCACATAGCCTTAAAGACATTAGAAGAACAAGTTGCCCAATTGCTGCCGGAATTAGACAGACAAGAAATTAAAGTAGCTGTTACTGGTGGTAAATCTGTAGGCAAAAGCACCTTAATTCAAGTACTAAAGTCCAGCAGTTGGCAAGAACCACAGCAAAAAGTCAGTTTCTGGGAAACACAGCCTTTGTTTAGAGAATTGGCTGACGATTCAGATGCGGCTGTCCTAACAGCAGTCCAACAATCGGATTTTGTTCTGTTCCTAACCAATGGTGATTTAACAGACTCAGAATTTCAAAGCTTACAGCAGTTAAAAGCAGCAAATCAGCCTGCTATCGTAGTTTTCAACAAACAAGACCAGTATTTAGCAGATGAACGTGCTAGTGTTTTGCTGTCCTTAAAACAGCGAATGCGGGAAAATGTAGTTGCAACTGCGGCCTCTCCCATGGCTATTAAAGTCCGGAAGCATCAAGGTGATGGTACTGTGCAAGAGTGGATGGAACAGCCCGCGCCAGATATACAGCAATTAACAGACCAGTTGAGAGAAGTTTTGGTGCAGCAAGGACAACAACTAGTGTGGACAACTACTTTGAGAACAGCCGAGTTGTTGAAAGCTGAAGCCAAAAACTGCCTTAATACCACCAGACGCCATGGCGCCACCCCTATTATTGAACAATATCAATGGGTAACTGCAGCTGCTGCCTTTGCAAACCCAGTACCAGCATTGGATATTCTGGCCACTGCGGCAATTAATGCTCAAATGGTCATGGATTTAGCTAATATCTATCAGCAGAAGTTTTCCCTGGAACAAGGGCAAACTTTAGCCGGGACCATGGGTAGTTTGATGCTGAAACTAGGTTTAGTCGAACTTTCCACAAAAGCTGTGAGCACTATTTTGAAAAGTAATGCTGTCACCTTTGTTGCTGGTGGTTTAGTTCAGGGTGTCAGTGCAGCTTACCTGACCAGAGTAGCAGGGTTAAGTTTAGTCGAATATTTTGAACAGCAGGAATTAGCGATGAATTCAGGAAATGCTTTGAATTGGGACAAATTGCGGCAAACTTTAGAAAATGTCTTTCAGCATAACCAGCAGATGAGTTTTTTGCCAGGGTTTGTTAACCAGGGTGTAGACCGTTTGTTACCACAAGCACAGGCTGAAGTTGTGGGTTCACACTTTGTTAACCTAAAGGTACGGTGATTTTGTAATCTACGTCCTAACTTGCTGAGGTAGTCCTTCGACAACCAAAGTAGAGGTTACAACTTTGGAGAGGGTTACTTCGGGAATGCCGGTGCCTAGGAAGTCTTGCAAGACTTAAAATATTAAGGGTCTGACCTAGATGACTATAACCTCTACAAGTATGGTGAAAAACCCCCAGGATGGAAACCCCCAGGACAAAGGGTAAAGGGTGGATTATATAAATCTGCAAGGGGACTATTAACTTCCGCACATGGGAGTTTTGCTGCAAACATTTTGAGAAAACTAGCCACACAGCTAGACTTAAGTCTGGTGGAGGTGGGTAGGGCATTTTTCACTCTGCCACAGCGATATGATTTGTTTAAGAGGAGGGGAGTGGCTTTAGCCCTCCCCGTAGCAACAGTTTAGAATCCCCTCGCCTTTAGGCGAGGGGAGGATTCCAGTAAGCATAATCTTCAATTTAATATTATGACGGTTGTTTATCCTTGTGTTTTTTCCTTCTTTTCTGGCTCAGGCTTCCTTGACTTAGGCTTTGAAACTAGCGGTTTTAATATTGTCTACGTCAACGAAATATTTGAACCGTTCATGAAAGCATACCGCTATGCACGGGAAATTCTTCAACTCCCACAGCCAGAATATGGATATCACCATGGAGAAGCAGCGGATGTCAGCAAACTTATGGAAGGGGTGGAAGCACAACGCCTCTGTGACTTAGTTAAAGATTGCCGCAACTCTCATCCTATCCTTGGTTTTATTGGTGGTCCTCCCTGTCCCGACTTTTCTGTTGGGGGAAAAAATAAAGGAATTTTAGGAGATAATGGTAAACTTTCGGCTTGTTACGTAGAATTAATTTGTCGAAATTTACCAGATTTCTTTTTATTCGAGAATGTCAAAGGTTTGTGGCGGACGAAAAAACACCGATTATTTTTTGAATACCTCAAGCACAAGTTAATCCAAACAGGCTATACATTAACAGAACGGTTAATTAATGCTATTGAGTACGGTGTACCCCAGGATAGAGAGAGAATTATTCTGGTTGGGTTCAGAGATAATTTCCTTAAGGATATTGGTATTAACCAATTAATAGCTGAAAGACATTTTAATTGGCAAAATAAAGTTTTATATCCCCAAGAACAAGTTTTTAATTACCCTTGGCAGAAGTGCGAAACATTCCGAGAAAATTCTATAACACCTTGCCCAGAAAATATACCGGAAGAACTAACAGTTGAATATTGGTTTAGAAAAAATGACGTGTTGAATCATCCCAATGCCCAACATTATTTTAAACCAAGGGCAGGTATAGCTAAATTTGCTGTTGTTGATGAGGGAGATGTTTCTAAGAAATCTTTTAAACGTTTGCACAGATGGCGTTACTCTCCCACAGCTTGCTATGGTAATAATGAAGTACATTTACATCCTTATAAAGTGCGGCGAATTTCCGTAGCGGAAGCTTTAGCTATTCAATCTTTGCCTGCAAACTTTATCCTTCCAGAGGATATTTACCTAACTAATATGTTTAAAACCATCGGCAATGGTGTACCTTATTTGGCATCAAAGGCACTAGCTCAAATTATCCTGGACTTCTTACCAACTGGGGTGAAAAAATATCCTCACCCTCACTATATGAGAAATGTCTGATGTCAACTTCAATCCTGACCAATGAGCAGAGGGAGGACTTTAACCGAAGTGACAGCAGGGGTGATCTCAAAAACTTGATGGCTATGATACGATATATATGCTTTAATATATATATAAAAAATTAACAAACTTTTTATAAAGTTTAATAACCAACGACTATGATTGGCAAAACACACAATGGCAGCAAATTACTCTGATATTGATATTGCGCCATTTATCGATCATTCTCTGCTGATGCCAACGGCTACTCCAGAGCAGGTTGAGCAATGGTGTGAAGAAGCATATAGATTTAATTTTGCCGCAGTTTGTCTCCACCCTTGCTATGTGAAGCAAGCAGCGGAACTGCTCCACGGTAAACAGCCCCAAGTTTGCACGGTGATTGGCTTTCCTATGGGGGCGACAACTTCAGCGGTTAAGCTGTATGAGGCTCAAGAAGCTACAGAAAATGGCGCAACTGAGCTGGATTTGATGATCAACTTAGGTTGGTTGAAGGTGGGCAATACAGAAGCCATTCACCGCGAAATTGCGGAAATTTGCGAAGAAACTGGGCAAACAGTCAAGGTGATTTTGGAAACTAACCTCCTGACTGATGCCGAAAAAAAATTGGCCGCAGAAATATCTATGGAAGCAGGAGCAGGATTCTTAAAAACCAGTACAGGTTGGAATGGCGGTGCTACCGTGGCTGATGTGCGGTTATTGAAGGAAATTACAAAAGAGAGGGTGGGAATTAAAGCTTCTGGGGGTATTCGCACCTACAATGAAGCTATAGAGTTAATCCTAGTCGGTGCTACTAGATTAGGCACCTCTCGGAGTATCGATTTGATCCGCCAACGCGATAACCTGGAAAGGGGTCAGAAACTCCTCCCATAAATGGGAGGGCGCATAAATTGCCATCATCTGACCAAATTCAGTACCTTCCATACTACCTTTGAGGACTATCATTCCAGTCCTACCAAGGAAAGTGCCAAGTCCCCTGCTCTAGAAATCGAGGACTAAAGAGGTTTAAAGGGTCTTGGGGTCTCCCCCAGTGGAGAAACTGGTGTATCAAAAGCTGCCAGTTAGGCAGTGTTAGCCTGTGGATTGAGTAGTGCCGACACTTCCAAGATGAAGCAGGAAGTAAACAAAGCTCGAAGTAGATTTGAGTGGGTTTTATATAACGGCTTCTTCGGTCTGAGGTTTCGGTGAGTAGTCATGCGTTTTTTGTCCTTAGTCATTTGTTTTTTCTCAGTAATGGCTAATGATGAATGACTAATGACCTATGACTAATAACTAATGAGTAGAACCTATAAAGCAACTGGAATTAATCTCAAGGCCCAAACACTGGGAGAATCAGATAGAATAGTGACGATTTTGACACGAGAGTTCGGTTTGATTCGAGCAGTTGCACCAGGGGCACGCAAACAAAACTCCAGCCTTGGGAGCAGGAGTGCCATGTTCGTGGTTAATGAACTACTGATGGCTAAAGGGCGATCGCTTGATAAAATTACACAAGCACAAACTGTAAAAACTTATCCAGGTCTAGCTGAAGATTTGGGGAAACTTGCCGCAGGTCAGTACTTAGCAGAGATAGTCCTGTGTCAGGCTTTGAGTGAACAACCCCAAGGAGAACTTTATGAGTTACTGAATGAATATCTTCATCAATTGGAAGTATTGCCTAAAACAGATAAATCTAGTATTTATGCTTACTTAGCTCATGGAGTGTTTCACTTTTTTGCTCTAGCAGGTCTGTCACCTCAAGTACAAGTCTGTTGCTTAACGCAACAGTCTTTAAAGCCAGATTTTACAGACCAGAACTGGCGAGTAGGATTTAGTGTTACGGCTGGTGGTACAGTCTGTTTACAGGCTTGGGAAAATTTAGGAAAAGATAGAGTTAAACCCCTTCTCACTCCATCAACCTATCACCCAAACTTAGGTTACCAAACAGTTGTTCATCGGCAAGACATACCAGTTATTTCTTGTCGCTTGGATGCTACGCAGCTAGGTATGCTCCAACAACTGTCACAACCCGATATGATCCGAATGGATGCTACCAAAAATAACAACTGGTTATCTGTTGAGCAGATTTTGCGCCAGTATGCTCAATATCATTTGGGTCGCCCTATTCGCTCTGCCACCTTGATTGACTCTTATTTTGCTGCTAACCATGATGCAACCGTCTGATTTGGATAGAAAAATCCTACCTTCGTCACCAAGCTACACCAAAACACAGAATGGGGCATCAGATCCTACAGTTAAAAATCACTTGAGTGCTGTTCCCAAGTCTACAAACAGCCAAATCAATAGCCAAGAAAAGCCTACAGTTGTTGAAAATAAGCAAAACAAAACATTGGAAATACCAAAAACTGATGTTACAAGAGAATCTCAAGACCACATCAATGGCAATGGCAAAAGTTTGTCAGTAGCCATGGCCTCAGAAACAGCACAGGCAAAAATACATGGGTCTGATCTTGATGGTGGTACAGGAACAGGAAACAATAGTCAACAGCAAGGGTTTTTACCCGTGTTACGAAATCCCAATTTTCTTGCTCTTTGGGGTGGTCAGGTTTTTTGCCAGATGGCAGATAAGGTGTATTTAGTGCTAATGATTGGTTTGATTAATACTCAGTTTCAGGGGAGTGATCAAAGTATTAGCGGTTGGGTATCAGCTTTAATGATGGCTTTTACCATTCCCGCTGTACTGTTTGGTTCTGTGGCGGGTGTCTTTGTTGACCGGTGGTCAAAAAAGACTGTACTGGTAACAACTAATGCTTGGCGTGGTATCTTGGTTTTGTCAATTCCCTTGTTACTGTGGTTGACTCATGATTGGCAGCCCATTGGTATTCTACCAGTGGGTTTTGGTATTATCTTGGTTGTGACTTTTTTGGTTTCCACACTGACACAGTTTTTTGCTCCCGCCGAACAAACAGCAATTCCTTTGGTGGTAGAAGAACAGCATTTACTCTCGGCTAATTCTCTGTATACGACAACAATGATGGCATCGGTGATTGTCGGGTTTGCCATTGGAGAACCACTGTTAGCCATCGCCGATACAATCTGGCTAAAAATCGGTGGCAGCGATGGATTAGGTAAAGAACTTTTGGTAGGTGGTAGTTATGCCATCGCGGGATTCATTTTGTTGTTGTTGGTAACTCAAGAAAAACCCCACCACCCCGACACAGAATTTCCTCACGTCTTCTCTGATTTGCGAGATGGTTTCTCCTACCTTAAAGCTAATTCTCGTGTCCGCAATGCTTTACTACAACTAACTATTTTGTTTTCTGTCTTTGCGGCATTAACTGTTCTCGCGGTACGGATGGCAGAAATAATTCCTAACTTAAAAGCATCTCAGTTTGGCTTTTTACTGGCATTTGGTGGTGTTGGCATGGCTGCTGGGGCGACAATTCTTGGTCAGTTTGGTCAACGCTTCTCCTACTCTCAACTGAGTTTCGGCGGTTGCCTGGGTATGGCAGGGTCTCTGACTGGTCTATCGGTATTCACTACACAACTATGGATAATTCTGGTGCTGGTAGCCTTGTTGGGTGCCTTTGGGGCGCTAGTGGGTATCCCTATGCAAACTGCTATCCAAAGGGAAACTCCTTCAGATATGCGCGGTAAGGTATTTGGTCTACAAAATAATGTCATTAATATTGCCCTGACTTTGCCCTTGGGGTTAGCCGGGGTTGCTGAAGCTTTCATGGGATTACAAGCAGTTTTTTTGGTATTAGCTGTGACTGTCTTCTTAGGAGGTATATTAACTTTGTATAACTCTCGTGAATAGTTATCAATGTTCAACGAGCTATAATTTCATACATTCTTAGCATCACAAATTTTCCAAAAAGTTGTGGTTTCGTGCTAAACTTATTTAAGAAAAAATCCATCACAGACTTGCTGAGTATCAATTTGATATTAGTAAGACTAATCTTTTATTAAAAAGAACCATTAACAAATTAATATTTGAAGTTTGCATCTATCAATGCACAGGTTTAATAATAAAAAAGCTTGCCTTACTGTCTGGGGTAGTGTGAGGTTTTATGCAACCTAAACAGCCAAAAATTACAACAGAATCAAAGACAAGCAAGTAAAAAATTGATATATCAAACCCGCTTTTCTGACAACTAATAAAGAATGCGTATAGCCTGGATTGGAAAGAAATCACCCTTTTGTGGCAATGTCACCTACAGTCGAGAAGTTACCAATTCCTTGCTTGACCGGGGACACCAAGTTAGTTTTCTCCACTTCGCTCAAGAAGAATCTGAACCTGATAATTGGCCAAATTTCCAAGAAGTTTCCCTACCCTTCATCTATAAATCCCAGGTTTATACAATCCCTAGTTTTAAGGCGACCAAACTGTTAACCGAGTCCCTACGGGAAATTAAGCCGGATTTAGTTCATGCTTCCCTGACTTTATCTACCCTTGACTTTCTACTCCCGGAAATTTGCGAACAATTGAATTTGCCTCTCATAGCTACTTTTCACACACCATTTGCCGGTAAGGGGGCAAAATTTATATCGGGGACACAGCTTCTGGCTTATCAACTCTACGCACCTTTTTTGGGTCACTATGACCGTGTAATTGTATTTTCCCAAATTCAGCGAGAATTATTAGCACGTATGGGTGTGGGTGAACACAATATCGCCGTGATTCCCAATGGAGTTGATACTACCAAGTTTTCTCCTGGTGACTCTACAATCAAAGCAAAGTTCCAAGCCGAACGTTTGTTTGTTTATCAAGGTCGCATAGCACCAGAAAAAAACGTTGAATCCCTTCTGCGTGCTTGGAAGCAATCAAAAATGAGGACTGGTAGTAAGTTGCTGATTGTGGGTGATGGTCCCCTAAAGTCTTCTTTGGAAGCATTTTATGGTTTGGAATCCGGCGTTGTCTGGTTGGGATTTGTGGCAGAAGAACAGCGACGCATCGAAATTCTACGGAATGCGGATGTATTTATTTTACCTTCATTAGTGGAGGGGTTGTCTTTATCTCTCTTAGAAGCAATGGCATGTGGAATAGCTTGTTTAGCCACAGATGTGGGTGCAGATGGAGAGGTATTAGAAGGGGGGGCAGGTGTAATTTTGAATACTAAAACTGTGCGAGCCCAATTAAGAACACTCTTACCACTATTCCAAGACCATCCTGAGTTAACCACTCTACTGGGAGAGAAAGCTAGACAGCGTGTATTAGAACGCTATACCCTGACTAAAAATATTAGTCAACTAGAAGAATTATACAAAGAAGTTTTAGCACAGCGCCGTGTACCTCTCAGTCCCATAGGGTGAAATATCAATACACTACAGGGAATCATCAGTCATTAGTCTTGAGTTAACCATTGAATATGACTGTTAACTAACGACTAATGACCATCAATGACCATCACAGCTAAAACAATTTGTTTAAAGACCATCCCAAATTTGTTGGCTGTTCATAAACTCGCTTGAGGGTATTCACATCTCTGGGAGAAATGGGCGGCGGGTCGGGAACTTGAGAAAAGTATAAAGCGTCACTGGGTAAGTCACTGTGACCCCAAATTCCTAGAGCGTGACCGAGTTCGTGGCGAGCGGCTGCTTGTAGATACACTCCTGTTTGGCTAGGACTTAATAAAATAGTGCAACGGTGGAATAAAACATTGTTGCTAGTGTATAACTCATAACTTGTTTGTGCAGAACGGGCACGGGGCAAATTATGACCACGGGAAAATTGCAGAGCCGGGGCTTGGCGTACAATCACAATATCAGCTATATTCCGCTGTTCCACTACCACCAAGGGCAAATAAGCATTCCACTCTTGCACAATCTGTAAGACACTGCTCAACCATGGTTGAGCATGGGTATGATTGGCTAATTGTGGTATTTCTAAGTACACTCTAATAGGAAATTGCGACCAGATTAAATAACCTACCTGGGTTTTTTCCAGTTGGGAAAAGTAGTCACCACTGTTTGTTTGATCTTGCCATTGCGCTAGTGTGGGTGGTAGAGGATGAGGATATGGGGCAGTGGGGCGAGAACTGTTTTGGTCTGTGCTTTCTAATACAGCCATAGATGGCAGGCTAGTAAAAGTAACTAGCAGCCCTAGGACAATTAATAAGCTCAGAACTGCTAGGAAGGGTCCTGTGTTTAATTTTTGGCGGGTCTTAGGTTTTGGGTATTGAATTTTTGTGCCCATCATCCTATTCCCATCTTTTTATTTAGGTAGCCAACCTGCACTTAAGACCACTGTTAAACCCATAAAAATCACTGTCAGTACCCAGGTCACTCGGTTTAATGTGTCCTCTGCGCTTTTAGTGCTGCTGAATAATTGGGCTTGTCCACCAATGGCTCCAATACCGTCGCCTTTGGGGCTATGTAACAAGACCAAAATAATTAAACCAATGGCAGAAAGTGCCCAAACGCTTTGCACAACATTAGTAATTGTCATGGTAGCAAACTCTCTTATAACAAATTTGAAATTGGGATGAAAACTCACAAGTGTAGGAGTGAGAAAACTCTCCACTCCTAAGCTTTTTACATACCAGCTTCCACGGGAGTACGAGTGCGTTGTTGCATGTCATATCGGGCTGGTATCAATAACGATTGCCCCATCATTTCTGATGGTTGCGGCAACTGTAAAATCTCTAGAATGGTAGGTGCAATGTCCGCTAGCTTGCCATCGCTTCGCAGCTGAACATTTGTACCATGTCCAGGGATTTTTATGGACTCTCCTTCTACTAAGATAAAGGGCACTGGGTTAGTGGTGTGAGCTGTCCAGGGGTTACCTTCTTCATCTAGCATATACTCTGCGTTACCGTGATCAGCAGTAATAATTGCTGTACCTCCGGCTTTGCTGATGCTGGTGAGTAAGGCACCCAAGCACTGATCCACCGTTTGAATAGCTGTGATCGTGGCTTCTATTTGACCAGTATGCCCTACCATGTCTGGGTTAGCATAGTTAATCACCACTAAAGAGTAAATACCTTGATTAATAGCAGCGATGGCCACATCTGTAACTCCTGCTGCGGACATTGCAGGGGCTTTGTCATAAGTTGCCACCGTGGGACTACTTACGAGTTTTCGGTCTTCCCCAGCAAAAGGTTCCTCCAGTCCACCATTAAAGAAATAGGTGACGTGAGCATATTTTTCAGTTTCAGCAGTGCGAAATTGCCGCAAACCATTATTAGCAATTACTTCACCTAAAATGTTAGTCAAATTTTGCGGTTCAAAAGCTACAGTTACCGATAGGTCTGAATCGTATTGAGTAAAGGTAGCAAAGGACAACGGCTGAATTCGCTGTCTTTCAAAACCTGTAAAGTCAGGGCTGACAAATGCTTGTGTCAACTGTCTGGCACGATCTGGGCGGAAGTTAAAGAATATCACACCGTCCCCTGGTTCTATAGCGCCGGGGGCAATGCGGACTGGATTGATAAACTCGTCCTTCACACCTTCAGCATAGGATGCTGCTAGGATTTCCACGGCCTGACGACCATCAACCCCAGTATCTTGTGTCATCACATCGTAGGCGCGTTTCACACGATCCCAGCGATGATCCCGATCCATACCATAGTAACGACCGCTAAGGGTGACTATGCGCCCGATTCCTTTTTCGTCTATCTGATCCTGCAATAGCTTGATTGCTTTTATCCCCTCGGTGGGGGCTGTATCACGACCATCGGTAATAGCATGGATACAAACTTGTGAAATTTCCTGTTCTTTGGCCAAGTCCAGCAGTCCGAAGAGATGGGTAATATGAGAGTGTACCCCTCCCTCAGAACAAAGTCCCACTAGATGCAACTTGCCATTACCAGCGCGAACTTCCTGGCAAATCTTGACAAGTGCTGGGTTAGTGAGTATGGAACCATCTTCCACCGCATCGGAGATGCGTACCAATTCTTGAGGTACTACTCGTCCAGCGCCAATGTTCAAATGACCCACTTCCGAGTTGCCCATCTGACCTTCTGGCAACCCTACGGCTTTTCCTGATGTGCTGATGAGGGTGTGGGGATAAGCTCTCCATAAGCTTTCCATAATGGGAGTTTTAGCAGCGACAATAGCGTTTCCTCGCTGCTCCTCGCAGTAGCCCCATCCGTCTAAAATGACTAGCACCACAGGAGCAACAGGTGCTTTGGTCATAGTAAAATTGCCCTTTACTTTTTGTAATATCCGAATAATACCACTGCTAATCTCTAGCGCAAGTGAATTTCTGCTTATTTAATAACTGTTATCTCTATTTTTCTCTGAGGTGATTTAGTTATTAATTAATAGTAGCCTTTAATGGCTACCACTGGGTAGTTCTATTATTTCTTTTTTCCAGAAGACTTGGCAGCTTTGGCAGCTTTCTTTGCCGCTTTTTCGGCGGCTATTGCAGCTAACTTAGCTTGTTCCTTTTCTTCTGCAATTTTATCCAGGTAGTAGTGATAGTCTCCTAAGTACACACGAAATTCACCATCGCGGATTTCTACGATTTTGTTGGCCACTTGCGAGATAAAATACCTGTCATGGGAAACTAATATGGCTGTACCATCATAGTTTTGTAGCGCTTCTTCCAACATTTCCTTGGCTGGAATATCTAAATGATTAGTTGGCTCATCTAATATCAGTAAATTAGCTGGACGTAACAGCATTTTTGCTAAGGCTAAACGCGCCTTTTCTCCCCCACTTAAGGCTCCCACTGCTTTAAATACCATATCTCCAGTAAACAGAAACCTTCCTAAGTGTGTACGTACTTCTTCGTTTGTCCACTGGGATACTTCGTCATGAATTGTTTCCATGACTGTTTTCTGTAAGTCTAAGGCTTCCGCTTGATTTTGCTCGAAGTAACTGGGTATCACATTATGATCCCCTAGTTTCACAGTGCCTTCCGTGGGTTGTTCCATACCCATGATTACCCGTAAGAGGGTAGATTTGCCCGCACCGTTGGGACCAAGAAAGGCTATGCGATCGCCACTTTCAATTAACAGATTAGTTCCCAGAAATAGGATTTTATCATCATAGACATGAGTTAAATCTTTAATTTCCACTACTTCTCTACCACTGCGGGGTGCCGAAGGAAAGCGGAAGTGCAAAGTTTTGACATTGGCTGTGGGTGCTTCAATGCGCTCGATTTTATCCAGTTGTTTTTCCCGGCTTTTAGCCTGGGTACTGCGGGTCGCACTGGCGCGGAATCTATCTACAAATGCTTGCTGTTTGTCTATTTCTTTTTGTTGGCGTTCGTAGGCGCTTAACTGTGCTAGTTGATTTTCGGCTTTTTGTTCTAAGTATGCTGAATAATTACCTAAGTAGCTGGTAGAAACACCGCGTTCTGTTTCCACAATCTGAGTGCAGAGCCGGTCCAGAAACTCCCGGTCATGAGAGACTATCACCATGGGGGTAGTCAGTCCTTTCAGGTAATTTTCTAACCACTCTATGGTTTCTAAATCTAAGTGGTTCGTCGGTTCGTCCAGTAGTAATAAGTCCGGTTTTTGCAGGAGAATTTTCCCCAAACTCATCCGCATTTGCCAACCACCTGAGAAAGCACTGACGAGGCGATCGCCATCTTCGACATCAAACCCCATTTCTGGTAAGATTTTCCCGATGCGTGCCTCTAAGTTGTATCCATCTAAAGCTTCAAACTGACGCTGTAACCTATCTAGTTTGTTAATCAGTTTATCCAGTTCTTCTGGGCTGGAGGTTTCCATGTCCCGCTGTACTTGGGCCAAGGACATTTGTACTTGGTTCGCCTGTGCAAAGACTCGCCAAAATTCTTCTGTGACCGTACGCCCCGGATCTACTTCAAACTCTTGGTTGAGGTAAGCTATGTGCAAATTTGACGGACGAATTACTTCGCCGGCGGTTGGTTCAATTTCCCCACTGATAATTTTTAGCTGGGTAGATTTTCCCGCACCATTAACACCCACCAAGCCAATGCGATCGCCTGGTTTGACTTCCCAGTTAATATCTTTGAGAACCTCGCCTGTGGGATAAATTTTACTGATATGTTCTAGTCGCAGCATCAAGTTTCTCTCAGGTAGGGTATGGCTAGTTAAGAACGAAGTACTAACACTGCTTTTAATATTAACAATAATTAACTCAACCTTATCCACTTAAGTCTTCAGCTTCAGCTATTTTTTCTCCCGCTAAACCTGGGGAAGTTCCTACCCTTACCAAAGCGGGGTAGAGACTCTTGACATCTCTAGTCGCTGGAAGCAAAGAAATTCTAACTTGCAATGCTTTGTCTTTGATTACCCTTTAATTTTATCCCACATAAGGTATAAGGTAAAGGACTTGCACATTCAGCACTCAACCCTTTGAGTCCCATCTTTCCCTATCCCCAGGGAAGGGGTATAGGGACTGGGGCGCTATTTATGCAAACTGTAGTTATAAGCTGTCGGCTCACCACAACGGGGTACAATAGCCCAGAAGGTGGTTTCACCCATCACCCCTAGTGATAGAGCAAAAATCCAATATTTGTCTACAGTTTCTCCATTTTCTGGAGCAGCATTTTTAGCAGTAGGATATAAGCTCAAGACTCCGCCTCCATTGAGAAGAGAACGGACTTTTTCCCCAGCTATTGCTTTGGTAACACCATCAGCAAATCCAAAATTATGAGGTTGATTAAGAATCTGTGCTAAAGGACTGTTAACGTCGCTGTCATCCTCAATAAAACTCTTAATCGCCGAGGATAAAGCTTGAGTAAATGTTACCTTTCCACCTAAAGACATTTGTTTATTAATTGCAACATGAGTAGCAATAAACTGCAATTGAGTAACTTTCAACTCTTGTTTGATACCTCCAATGGTGTTCTTTCCATAGGCGAAAGTAGAAACATTGTTTCCTTGTGCATCAAAGAGTTTAGCTTCATCCCCAGCATCATTCCAAATAGCAGTTTTACTACCAAAAGAAAAACCACCACTTTCAGAATGTTCTTGATTTGTATAAACCCGGAAATTCTTACCACCTTCTAAAATAGTTCCTTGAGGGAAAGTGAATACTTGTTTAGCACTACCCGCCGAGGTGATTTTCCACCCAGAGATATCAGCTGTACTGTTACCCAGGTTGGTAATCTCTATGTACTCATCAGCTTGAGTGCGTTTGACTTCACCTTTATAAACCAGTCTAGAAATAGTGACATCTTTAGTCACGGTAATGGTAAATTCTTCTGCGTCACTAACTAAAGTTTCTGCTAGGGGTTCTGCTACGGGTTGTGGTTTAACTTCTGCTAGGGGTTCTGCTAGGGGTTCTGCTACGGGTTGTGGTTTAACTTCTGCTAGGGGTTCTGCTACTGGTTCTGCTACGGGTTGTGGTTTAACTTCTGCTAGGGGTTCTGCTAGGGGTTGTGGTGAGGGTTGTGGTGAGGGTTTAATAAATTCAGCAGTAGCAATCAACCCTTGTCCATTACTATGAGCGAGGACGATATGATTAAGTGGCGAATTAGGTTGTAAATCAGTAATGGAGTTACCATTATTTTGGTAAAGAGTTTTGAC